>NZ_JBGUAX010000002.1:300000-553106 GCF_041821065.1 Egicoccus sp. AB-alg2
CACCGAGCTGGCCCAGGAGGTCGCCGGCCTCGACGCGATCCTGGTCGGGCACACGCACGTGTCGATCCCCGAGCGCTTCATTGCGAACGACGTCACCGGCGAGCAGGTGCTGGTCACCCAGCCCCAGCAGCACGGCCGCCAGCTGTCCGTGATGGACTTCACGCTGCGCCTCGAGCGCGGTCAGTGGACCGTCGCGCACAAGGGCTCGCACGTGCGCAACGCGACCAGCGTCGCCCCGGACCCGGCGATCCTCGACCTCACCCGCGAGGCGCACGAGACGACGGTCGCCTACGTCAACACGCCGATCGGGACCTCGACCGGCGAGTGGTCGAGTCGCGAGTCGGTCTACCGCGACACCCCGATCATGGACCTCATCCACACCGCGCAGATCGGTGAGGTCGAGGCCCGGCTCGAGGCGCTCGGCGGCCCGGACCTGCCGGTGCTGTCGATCGCGGCGCCGTTCACCCGCGACGCCTTCATCCCGGCCGGCCAGGTGACGATCCGCAACGTCGCCAGCGCCTACATCTACGACAACACGCTGCTGGCGGTCGAACTCACCGGCGCCCAGATCGCCGACTTCCTGGAGTACTCCGCGAAGTACTTCCAGACGCCGTCGAGCTGGCCGGTCGACCCGGAGACCATCCTCCAGGCCAACAACGAGCCGCACTACAACTACGACATCATCGGTGGGCTGACCTACGACGTCGACGTCGCCAAGCCGGTCGGCGAGCGCATCCAGAACCTGCAGTTCGAGGGTGCGCCGCTCGACCCGGAGCAGCGCTTCGCGGTCGCCATCAACAACTACCGCCAGTCGGGCGGCGGCGGGTTCCCGCACGTCACGACCGCGCCGGTGCTCCTCGACGAGCAGCGCGAGGTCCGGCAGCTGATCATCGACTACGTGTCCGACGTCGGTGTCATCGACCCCGAGGAGATCTTCGAGGACTCCTGGCGTCTGGTCCACGACGGCACGCCGCTCGACTGAGCCGAAGCACGTGACGGTCGGCGGGGTGGCCTTCGGTGGCCACCCCGCCACCGTTTCTCGACGGTTTCACGTCCCCCGCCGGTGTCCGCGTCTGGCGTCGCGCGTCGCTACCGAACCGGGGAAGCCGAGTGGGCCGTTTCGTTCTCCACGTCTCCACGGTGCTGCACCTCGTCGCCCAGGAGAGCGAGATAGCACCCACCCATCACCTGCTCGCGCCGACCCTGCTGCATTCCGCAGACACTGTCGATGCTGCACGCGGCGGTGCACCGCGTCCAAGGGCGAGTTGCCCGCCGAACGCGCCCTTGAACGCGCTGCAGGCCGATTCGGGAGACGACCTCGGATGACGGGAGGGGCGACGGGCGCCGTCGCCCCTCCCGCGGCGGTCTAGCGTTGCAGGCGCAACACGTAGAGCCCGGAGTTCCGGTCCGAGGCGAGGACCAGGTCACCGTCGAGCGCCACGCCCCAGACGCTGGTGTCGTTGCCCGGTCGCTCGCCTGGCCCGATCGGGTTCGGGTTCGGCGTCGGCGTCTTCCACTGGGCGACGAAGGTCGGCTCCCCGCCGTTGCGGATCCCGGCGATGTCCACGGCGACGATGCCCTCGGCGTACCACGAGAAGAACACCGTGTTGCCGCGCACCTTCGGGTCGTGGACCGTGTAGTCGTTCGGCCCGGGCGGCGGGAGCTGGCGCGTCGTCGGCAGCTCGAAGTCGGCCAGATGCACCGGCTCGGTCGGGTTCGAGATGTCGTAGAAGCGCGGATAGCCCCACGCCTGCTCGCGGACGAGTTCGCCATCGGCGTCGTACTGGGGCGCGACGGAGAAGTCCTCCTCGGTCTGGATGAGGACGTTGCCGCCCTGCGCCAACCAGGCGGAATGGGCGTTGCCCTCGTCCTCGGGGCGGTACAGGTCGCCGGTGTTGCCCTCGTACACGGGGTTGGCGGGGTCACGGAGATCGAGGATCACGGTCCCCATGTCCCAGTACGACAGGTAGGCGCGACGCCCGTCGCCGATGACGGAGTGCACGAAGTTCAGGCCCTTGCCGTCGAAGATGTCGATGCCGAGTTCCTCGGTGATCCCCCACTCGGAGATCCGCACCGGCTCGCCCGGCTCGGAGACGTCGAAGACCATGAAGTCCTTCTCGGCTCCCCGTGTGGCGTACTCCGCGTAGATGGCGGCGGTGTAGACGTAGGCGGCGTTCGGGCGCGCCTCCAGCCAGAGCTCGTGAACGCCGTACGGGCTGTCCGTCGGCACGAGCGCCAGCTCCACCGGGTCGGTGGGGTCGGAGACGTCATAGACGCCGAACCCACGGAAGGCGTCCGAGCTGAGCGAACAGGGCTGGAACGAGACGGCCGCGAGGTCACCGCGGAAATGGCGGGTGTTGACGCGCTGGACGATCACCTTCTCGGTCCAGGTGCCGGCCAGCTCCGGGTTGCTCTCGGCGTCGGCGAATCGGGACAGCGGCGTCGGGTTCGCCGGGTCGCGCAGACTGACGGCTTCGACGCCGCTGGACCGGCAGCCCGCGCGCCAGCTCGCGAGGTACGCGACCCGCTTGTGCGCCCACACGTCGGCGATCGAGTTCTGGGGGTCGTAGTTACCGAGCGTCACGAACTCCCCGGCGTCGGCTGCCATCGCGGGCATGGGCCCTGGTTCACCGGGCTCTGCGTCGGGGTCGAAGTCGGCGGCGGCGTCACCCTTGTCCATGGTGTCGCCGGGGCCGAGGTGGGCGGCGGCCGGGTTGCAGGCGAAGAAACTGGTGTCGTGTGCACACGCCAGCTCGTGGGCGTGCAGCAGCGGCGTGACCGTGAGGGTGAAGGCCACCGCTGCCACCAACAGCAGGTAGCGGTGGACGCGGCCAATGGATCTGGACGGCATGGGTGCCTCGTTCGCCGATGACAGTGACCGGCCGAGTCAAGCCGCCCGAGCGACAGGATCAGTCCGAAAGGCGCATACCGCACGTGGCCATTCCGGGCCCGCTCTTTCGTGCCACGCCCGCAGGGCCATGGTGACGGAGACCCGAGGCGCGCGGTGAGCCGGTTCAGCGGGGGGTGAGGCGGCTGAGGCGCAGGCCGACGTGAGCCTTGTGGCGCTTGTTCACGGCGATGATCACCGCTGTCAGCCCCTCGAGCGGCGCGGCGAGCCGCAGCGCGCCGGCCGGATACGACCGCACCCCGTCGATCCGGTTCGCCAACGTCGCCACGGCGTCGACGGCCTCGGTGTCGTCGCCGAACACCGGGACATCGTCCTCGAGCGGCGTGTCGAGGCGCTTGAGTGCGGTCGACGAGACGCTGTGGAACGCGGCGGTCATCCGGGCGCCCGGCAGCCTGGCGGCGCAGGCCTGCGCGACACTGCCTTCGGCGACGGGTTCGTTGTAGGGACCGTGTGCGTCGAAGGCCAGGGGGTTGACGGCGCTCACGACGATCCGGCCCTCGACGGCCGGGGCCAGCGGCTCCAGCACCGCATCCAGCCCCTCGTACGGGACGGCCAGCACGACCACCGGCGCTTCGCAGGCGCCCAGGTTGTCGACGCCGACGACCTGTCCGGCGGCGTCCGGCAGCTCTGCGCGCAGCTCGTCGGCCGCCGCCTGCCCGCGCGACGCGTCCCGCGATCCGAGCCGCACGTCGACGCCCGCCACCAGCCAGCGGCGCGCCAGACCGCGGCCGAGGGCCCCGGTGCCACCGACGATCCCGACCTCCACGCTGACCTCCTCGAGTTCCGACGCGCCGGCGCAGGCTGCCACACCAGCCGCCCGCATGCCGCACCCGGGCCCCACGTGCCGCAGCCCGGCCCCGCAAACCCGCACCCGGGCCTCGCATGCGGCGCCGCTAGACTCCGTCGCGGTCCGCGGTGGTTCCTCGCCGGGACCGTCACGGGGCGGCCGGTGACCGCCCCGTCGTCTCGTCCAGCGGCAACGGAGGGCAGGTGACGAGCTCCCCCGACGCTCAGTTGCGCTGGCACCGAACGACGTTGGAGGGCCGCGTCGCCGTCTACGGCGAGGCCGGTGACGGCCCGCCGCTGGTCTTCCTGCACGGCTGGGGCCTGTCGGCCCGTTCCTACGCCCGCGCCCTGCCAGGCATCGCCGCCAGCGGCTGGCGGGTGCTCGCGCCGGCCCTGCCCGGCTTCGGCCGCAGCGACGCCCTGCCGGGCGAGTACACCTTCGAGAAGCTGGCCAACTGGGTCGACGACCTGCTCGACCACGCGGGCGTCGAGGAACCGGCCGCGCTGGTCGGGCACTCGTTCGGCGGTGGCGTGGCGACCGCGACGGCCTGGTACCACCCCGAGCGCGCCCGGTCGCTGACGCTCGTGAACTCCATCGGCGGCTCGGTGTGGAAGACCGGCGGACGCGCCGACCGGCTGCTGGCCGAGCGACCGCTGTGGGACTGGGGGCTCCGCCTGCCCCGCGAGTTCGGGCGGCGCGACTACCGGCGGGTGCTGCCGGTGGTGCTGCGCGATCTCGTCGGCAACGCCGTCACCAACCCCGCGGCGGTGTGGCGGGCCGGCGAACTGGCCCGCAACGCCGACCTGCGCGAGGAACTCGCCACCCTGGCCGCGCGCGGCCTGCCGGTGACGATCCTGTGGGGCTCGGCCGACAAGGTGGTCCCGGAGGCGACCTTCCTGGCGATGTGCGACGCGGCGGGCGCACCGGGCGACATCGTGACCGACGCCGGCCACTCCTGGCTGCTCGCCGACCCGGACGGGTTCGGGGAGTTGCTGACGAACTCCCTCACGGTCCGGCGCACCCTCTCCGAACGCACGCGAGCCTCATGACGATCTCCGCACCCCCTCCCCCGCCCAACATCGTGGACGACCGGGTCCGCGCCGACGTCGTGATCGTCGGTGCGGGCGTCGCCGGTCTCTACGCCGCCAGCCGGCTGCCCGACCACCTCGACGTGGTCGTGGTGGACAAGGGCGTGCCGGGCGGCGACTCCGGCTCGTCGCCCTGGGCGCAGGGTGGCCTGGCGGTCGCGATCGGCGCCGACGACAGCCCCGAGCTGCACGCACAGGACACGCTGCTCGCCGGCGACGGCCTGTGCGATCCGGTCGCCGTCGCCGTGCTGGCCCGTGAGGCGCCCGGTCACGTGCGCGAACTGCTGCACCTCGGCGCGGCCTTCGACCGGGTCCCGGGCGAGGTCACCTCCGACGACCCGGCGCACCTCGACCTCGCGCGCGAGGGCGGACAGCGGGTGCCCCGCTCGGTGCACCGCGCCGACGCGACCGGCGCCGAGCTGGTGCGGGTCCTGCGGGCCGCGGCCGCCCCGAAGGTCTCGCGCCTTCCGGGCATCGTCGTGGCGCTGGCCCAGGACGAGGCCCGGCGCGTCACCGGGTTGTGGGTCCTCGCCGACGGCCGGCTGCTGGCCGTCGAGGCGCGGGCGGTGCTGCTGGCCACCGGCGGCTGTGGCGGCCTGTTCGCCGCCACCACCAACCCCGCCCATGCGACCGCGGACGGCGTCTCGCTGGCGATGGCGGCCGGCGCCGCCGTGCGTGACCTGGAGTTCGTGCAGTTCCACCCCACCGGGCTGGCCGTCGCCGGGACGTGGCGGTTCCTGCTGACCGAGGCCCTCCGCGGCGCGGGTGCCACCCTGCACGGCTCCGACGGCGAACGGTTCCTCGTCGACCGCCATCCCGACGCGGAGCTCGCACCGCGCCACGTCGTCGCCAAGGCGATCCTCGACCAGCCCGACGGCACCGCCTGGCTCGATGCCACGCACCTGTCGGAGCAGGCGTTCGCGCACGAGTTCCCGACCGTGCTCGCCGGCGCCCGCCGGTACGGCTTCGACCTGGTGACCGAACGGGTGCCGGTCACGCCGGCCGCCCACTACCAGGTCGGCGGCGTCCGCACGGACCTCGACGGACGCACCTCGCTGCACGGCCTCTATGCCGCCGGCGAGGTGGCCTCGACCGGCGTCCACGGTGCCAACCGGATGGCGGGCAACTCCCTGACCGAGGCGCTGGTGTTCGGCGCGCGTGCGGCCACGGCCCTCGCGGCCGAACTGCCCGGCCGCCACGGGGAACTGGGCGAACCTCCCCGACTCGCGGACCATGCGCCCGTCCCCGCGCAGGCGCTGCGCGAGCGGCTGCGGACCGCCATGCTCGAGGGCGCGGGGCCCGTGCGCACCGAGGCGGGGCTGGCCACCGTCGCGACCGAACTCGAGGCCCTGTCGGCCGACCTGCACCGTCCCGGCGCGGCCGACGACGAAGTCGAGTTGTGGCACGCCCTGCGGGTGTCGCGGGTGCTGGTGCGCGCCGCACGGCTGCGCACGGAGTCACGCGGCGGCCACTGGCGCGACGACTTCCCGGCGCCCGACCCGGCCTGGGCCGACGTCCACCTCGAGCACGTGACCGGCTGACCCGGCCGTCAGAGGCTGGCCGCCATCCGGTGCACGGCTTCCTCGAGGATCGACGTCGAGGTGGCGAAGTTGAGCCGGACGTGGCCCTCGCCGCCCGTGCCGAAGTCCCGGCCGTCGACGACCGCCACCCCGGCCGCCAGGAAGTGGTCGGCCGGGTCACGGTCGAGCCCGAGTCCACGGCAGTCGAGCCAGGCGAGGTAGGTCGCCTCGCCGGGGCGCCACCGCACGTCCGGCAGATGCCGTGCCAGCAGGTCGCCGAGCCGTGCCCGCCGCTCGGTCACTGAGGCCACCACGGCGTCGAGCCAGTCCTCGCCGTCACGCAGCGCCGCGGTGTGGGACAGCACCCCGAAGTGCGTCGCGCCGTGCGCCACCTCGACCGGCAGGCTGGCGAGCTGTGCCGCCGCGGCCGGCCCGGCGACCGCGACGGCCGCCTTGAGCCCGGGCAGGTTCCAGCCCTTGGAGGCCGACAGCAGCGAGAAGGCGTCCTCGCTGCCGGGCACGGTCAGGTAGGGCACGAAGTCGGCCCCGGACAGCACCAGCGGCGCGTGGATCTCGTCGACGACGACCCGCACCCCGTGGCGCGACGCGGAAGCCGCGACGGCGGCCAGCTCCTCACGCCGGTGGACGGTGCCCGTCGGGTTCTGCGGGTTGCACAGCAGGTAGGCCGCCGACCGCCCGGCGAGTTCCGCCATCGCGTCGTCGACGGCGCGGAGGTCGAGACGACCGTCGACGTCCAGCGGCACCTCGACGACCGTGCGTTCGGCGTGGCGCAGGTAGGCGTAGAACGGCGGGTACACGGGCGGGTTCACGATCACCGGCGCGCCGGGCGCGGTCACGAGCCGCACGAGCTCCATGGCGCCGCGCATGACGTCCGGCATCAGCGCCATCCGTGTGACGGGCACGTCCCAGCCCCAGCGCCGTCGCGCGAAGTCGGCCATCGCGTGCTGGTAGCCGTCGCCCGCCGGATAGCCGGTGTCGCTGCGCGCGACGGCGTCGGACAGCACACGGGCGACGGGCTCGGCCAGGGCCGCGTCCATCTCCGCGACCCACAGGGGCAGCACGTCGGGCGGGTACGTCCGCCACTTCACGCTGCGGCGCTGGCGCAACTCCTCGAGGGTGAACGACTCGAGCGGGTCCACGCGGGCTCCTCGACGGGCGGGCGGCGGCAGGCGACGGGCGGTTTCGGGGGGGCCGGGCCGGGCGCGGACGCCGCGGTCCACGCCAATGGCCGTCAGGTGATCTCCTCGAGGTCCTCGAGGCCCAGCTCGATCATGCGACGGTGGTGGCCCTGCATGACGCCGATCGCCAGCCGCTTGACCCGCGTCTCGCCGGTCTCGCCGTCGTCGGCACCGCTGGCGAGGATCACCTTCAGCGCGTCCGTGTCCGACACGATGCCCTGGAAGCCCTGCAGCGCGCGTCCGAGGACGTTGGCGACCAGCTGGCGGGCGCGTTCGCAGGCCGTGTCGTCGACCAGTTGTTCGCGGAGGTGAGCGGTCGCGAAACGCTCGAACGGGCCGCGGTCGGCCAGGGAGGCGACCAGCACCATCCCCGTCTCGCGGTCGAGCGACGGTGCCAGTTCACGGCTGAAGTCCGCCGCGATCGGCAGGCCCAGGGCGAAGAAGGCGCAGGCGCTGAACCAGTCGTCCATCGGCACACGGTCGAAGTAGGCGTCGAAGTGGGGCTTCTGCCGGTCCATCACCGCGCCGGGCAGGTCCGTGTGGCTGGCCAGCGTGTCACGCAGCAGCACGTAACCGGCGTGCTCGCGGACGGCGAGCTCCGCCAACTCGTCGGCGGTGCGGGCGTCGGGCGCGTGACCGACCGCGCGGGCCGTGACCTGGAACGAGCGCAGCTGCCCGTACGCGAGCGCGCCCAACACCTCGACCGTCGCGAGCTCCACTTCCTCCGACACCGTCGCCACTCCTGCCGTGTCCGCGGCCCCAGGACCGGCCAGCGTAGACACCTGGCGGGGCGCCGACCCGGCGTGGCCCCGGTGACGAAGCCAGTCCGTCCCCGGCCGGTCAGGCCAGCGGACCGGGCGTGGGCACGGCCGGGTCGGCCGCCTGGTCCAGGTGCACCGTCGGCGTCCACGACCAGGCGTAGTCGGGGCGGTCGAGCTCCCGCGCCAGCGCGGTCAGACGCAACGGCCGGAACGCGTCGATCATGACCGCGACCTCGTCGGTGTGTGTCGAGCCGAGGCTGGCCTCGGCGACGCCCGGCTGTGGGCCGTGGGTCAGGCCCGACGGGTGCAGCGTCAGCGAGGCGACGTCGATGCCCTTGCGGGACCCGAACGAGCCGGCCACGTAGTAGATGAGCTCCTCGGAGTTGAGGTTGGCGTGGCTGTACGGGATCGGGACGGCCTCGGGATGCCAGTCGACCGGCCGCGGCACGAACGAGCACACCATGAACCCGCGACCCTCGAACGTCTGGTGCACGGGCGGCGGCGGGTGGATCTGCTTGGCCAGCGGTTCGAGGTCGTGGATGTTGAGCGTCCACGGATACAGGTAGCCGTCCCAGCCGACCACGTCGCAGGGGTGGAACGGGACCACGTAGTCCTGCAGCCCCCCGCGGATGCGCAGCGTGACCGTGTAGTCGCCCTCCTCGTCGACCGTGCGCAGGTTCGCCGGGACGTGCAGGTCGCGCTGGCAGTACGGCGCGTGCTCCAGCAGCTGTCCGTAGCCGTTGCGGTAGCGGGCCGGGACCTCGACGAGACCGCTGGAGACGAGGACGAGGTGGCGCTGCGGCCCCGGTCCGGACGGCACCACGCGGTAGGTCACCCCGCGCGGGACCACCACGTAATCGCCGTCGCGGTACGGGAGGTCGCCGAGCACGGTCTCGAAGGTGCCGGCGCCCTCGTGGACGAAGACCAGTTCGTCGGCCTCGCCGTTGCGGTACCAGCCGACCATGGCCCGGTCCGGGCGCGACAACCAGACCTCGAGGTCGTCGTTGAAGGCCAGGAGCCGACGCGCGGTCAGCGCGTCGCCCCCGGGCGCGAGCTCGCGGCTGTCGAAGTGGTGGTGGAGGTGGTGGTCGGGCTGCCACTCGTCGCGGGCCAGCGGCCGGAAGGTGCCGACCTGGCGCAGCTGCATCGGCTGGTGCAGGTGGTAGAGCGTCGAGGAGGGACCGTCGAAGCCCTCGAGGCCGATCACTTCCTCGACCAGCAGCCGCCCCTCGTGCCACAGCTGGGTGTGCCGCTTCGGTGGCACCGTCCCGAACCGGTGGTAGCTCGTCATCTCGTTCGCCCTCCCACCGGGGAGAACCCGGCCGAAAGAGCATGCTGGTCGCCGCGCGGACGTCGAGCCACGGCCCGTGCGCGTAGCGACCAGCCGGACGGACCAGCCACCGGGCCGGCGCGGCCGGGGCGGGACGCCGCGGTGGGCTGGACGCCGCCCGCCCCGCCGGGAGGATGACGTGTCGGTCAGGTGGCCCGCCGCGGGCGCCAGCCCAGTCGCTCGGAGATCTCGCGGGCGCTGCGCAGCACCCGCAGGGCGATCGACTCGGGTTCCGGCAGCCGCGCCGTCGGCGCGACGATCCCGACCGCCGCGACCGCCCGACCGGTGTGGTCGAAGACGGGCGCCGCGACCCCCGACGCGCCCGGCTCCAACTCGTCGCGGGTGTAGGCGACACCGCGCTGGCGCACCGGCTGGAGTTCCGGGTTGCGGGCCCCCTCCGGCAGGAACGCCAGCAGCGCCTTGCCGTGGGCCGCGACCCCCAGCGGGTGGCGGAACCCGATCCGGTAGTTGACCTGCACGAACCGGTCGCCGGGTTCGATCACCTCGACGACGACGAGGTCGTCGCGGTCGCGCACGGCAAGGCAGGCCGTCTCGTTGGTGTCCTCGGACAACGCCCGGAGCGGCGGCCCGGCCAGGCGCCGGACCTCCAGTCCCTGCGCGGCCCGGACCCCCAACTCCAGCATCGAGAGCCCGAGGCGGTACTTGCGCGTCTCCGGGTCACGTGTGACGAAGCCCTCGCCGGTCAGCGTGTCCAGCAACCGGTACAGCACTGCCCGGTCCAGGCCGGTGGACTCCGCCAGACCCGAGACGGTCGCGCCGTCGCTGTGCTCACCGAGCGCGTTCAGCAGCGCCAGCCCGCGGGCGAGGGTGCGTGACCCGCTGGAACGGCGGCCGCGCTTGTCGTCGTCGTCGTCCGGTGCCACGTGTCGGATCCTTGTTCGTCGGGGGCCAAAGAACCCTGGGGGGACGCGTTCCGCACACCCGAGTGCGTTGTCGCGGTTGGCGAGTGTGCTGCGCGACCCGCGCACGGTCAAGCGCTGTGGCGACCGAATGGGCGGGGAGCCGTCCGTGCCCCGTCCGCGCGGTCCGTCACGACGCCGTCACCGACCCGCCACCGGCTCGTTGCGATGCACGACTCGGGAGGACCGGATGCCCAGCGTGAAGGCGGGTGTGCAACAGCTCGGCGGCGTCGCGTCGATGGGCGTCGACGGCATGTTCGCGGTGCGCAGGGGCTTCCCGTTCGGCGAATTCGTCCAGCAGTGCTGGTTCATCGCCAAGGTCACGATGGTCCCGGTCGTGCTGATCTCCATCCCGTTCGGGGTCATCCTCGCCCTGCACGTCGGCTCGTTCGCCCGGCAGCTCGGCGCGGAGAGCTCGGTCGGCGCGGCGATGGTGCTCGGCATCGTGCGCGAGGCCGCGCCGGTCGCCACGGCGCTGCTGATCGCCGGGGCCGGCGGCTCGGCCATGACGGCCGACCTCGGCTCACGACGCATCCGCAACGAGCTCGACGCCATGGAGGTCATGGGCGTCGACCCGGTGCACCGCCTGGTGCTGCCACGGCTGTTCGCCGCCGCCCTCGTCGCCGTGCTGCTCAACGGGCTCGTGTCGGCCGCCGGCATCCTCGGCGGCTGGGTGATGGCCGTCCCGGTCCAGGGCGGGACCAGCGGGGCCTACTTCTCCTCGTTCACCGAGCTCGCCCACCTGCCCGACCTGTGGTCGGCGATGATCAAGGCGACCCTGTTCGGCTACCTCGCCGCGGCCATCTCCTGCTGGTACGGCTACAGCGCCCACGGCGGGCCCAAGGCGGTCGGCGACGCGGTCAACCGTGCGGTCGTGCTGACCTTCATCGTGCTGTTCTTCGTGAACTTCGTGCTGACGGCGCTGTACTTCCAGCTCGTCCCGCCGAAGGTCTGAGCCGTGGCCGCCACCGACCCCGGTTTCACCCCCGGTGCCCACCAACCCGGTCTCACCCCCCGCGCAGACGTCCGCGCCCTGCGTGCGGTGTCCCGGCCGCTGCGGCCCTTCGAGGAGTTCACCGACCAGCTGCGGTTCTGGGGCGAAGCACTGTCCGCGCTGCCGTTCAGCCTCAAGTGGTGGCGCAAGGTCATCCTGCCGCAGATCTCGGACGTCGTCGTCGGTGCCGGCGGGTTCATCGTCGGTGGCGGGATGCTGTTCGTCATCGCCTCGCTGGCGTTCTTCACCGGCACGCAGGTCGGCCTGCAGGGCGTCGCCGGCCTCGAGCAGATCGGCGCGCAGGCCTACGTCGGCCTGGTCAGCTCGTTCGCGAACGTGCGTGAGATCACACCGCTGATCGCCGGCGTGGCGCTGGCCGCCAAGGTCGGGGCCGGCTACACCGCCGAGCTGGGCGCCATGCGGATCAGCGAGGAGATCGACGCCGCCGAGGTCATCGGCGTACGCCCGATCCCCTACCTGGTCTCCACGCGCATCTGGGCGGCGCTGATCCCCACCATCCCGCTCTACCTCCTGGCGCTGTTCAGCGCCTTCTTCGCGACGCGCCTCATCGTCACCGGCTTCTACACGATCTCGCCCGGCGCCTACGACACGCGGCTGGCGCTGTTCCTGCCCGTGATCGACATCGTCTACAGCGTGGCCAAGGCGATCGTCTTCGTGATCGTGGTGGTGCTGATCCACACCTACTACGGCTTCTACGCCAAGGGTGGCCCGGCCGGCGTCGGGGTCGCGGTCGGCCGTGCGATCCGGGCCAGCATCACGGCCGTCGTCATCCTGAACATGGTGCTGTCGCTGGCCTTCTGGGCCGCGGGCGGCGAGACGATCCGGATCGCCGGATGACGGGCCGGTTCGCGCGCCTGCGGCCGACACGGCCGCTCGACCCGGTCCTGCAGCGCCGCGTCGTCGGCACCGCCACCGTGGTGCTGGTCCTCGCGCTGGCCACCCTGGTGCTCGACTGGCGCTACGCCCCGCCGCGCGACTCCTACCAGGTCACCGCGCTGCTCGGCACGGCCGGCAGCGGCGTGGGCGAGGGCACCGACGTGAAGGTCCGCGGCGTCAACGTCGGTCGGGTCGACCGGGTCCGCTACGAGGACGGCCGCGCCTACGCCGACCTCACGCTCGACCCCCACCCGCGCCTGCCTGGCCCCGACCAACTGGAGCTGGTGGTCACGGCCAAGACGCTGCTGGGCGAGAAGCAGTTGGAGCTGTCGTTCCCGGACGAGGCCTACGACCGCCCGCCGTACCTGGCCGCGGGTGACGTGCTGGAGGCCGCACGCGAGCCGACGGAGCTGTCCGAGGTGCTGGACGTGATGGAGCCGTTCCTGGCCGCCATCGACGAACGCGAGCTCGCCACCATCGTGGACGTGCTGGGCGATCAGCGCGGCGAGGGCGAGGCCTTCGCCCGCAACCTCGAGCTCGGCCAGCGGCTGGCGGCCTTCGGTGACCGGACCGCCCCCGACGCGCTCGACCGGATGCGGGACCTGACCCTCGTCGCCGACGCCTTCGCGGACGCGGCACCGGACCTCACCCGCCTGAACCGCGCCCTGCCCGAGGCGACGGGCGTGCTGACCGAACGCCAGGCCGACCTGCGCGCCAACCTCGACGCGGTCTCCCGGTTCGCGCGGACCCTCGACCGCACCCTCGACGCCGAGGAGGCGGCGATCAGCGACTTCCTCGTCACGCAGCAGCCGGTGGGTGACGTGCTCGAGCGCAACCAGGACCAGCTCGGCTCGCTGGTGGAGGGCATGTCGCTGTACGCGCGGGCGCTCGGCAGCGGCGGCACGTTGCTGGACGACGGCACCGAATGGGCCGGCTTCCGGATCTTCGTCGACCCGGAGCGCTCGTTCGACCCGGTCAAGCTGCTGTGCCTGGAGCTCGAGGAGGTCTTCGGCGAGGACGCGCCCGCGCAGTGCGAGGACCGGCGATGAACGCGCGCCACCCGCTGCCGAAGTTCGTCGTGTTCGCGCTCGTGTGCCTCGGCTTCACCGCCTGGCTGGTCGTCATGATCGGCAACATCTCCTTCGAGTCGCGCCTGACCTACGCGGCCGACTTCGGCGACGTGCAGGGCCTGCTGGTCAACGACGACGTCAAGGTCGCGGGCGTGACCGTCGGCAAGGTCACCGGCATCGAGCACCTGCCCGGCGGTCGCGCCCGGGTGTCGTTCAGCGTGCGTGACCAGGTGTCGCTGCCCAGCGACAGCACCGTCACCGTCCGGTGGCGCAACGTGCTCGGGTTGCGGTTCCTGTACGTCGAGCCCGGCAGCGGTGGCGAGGTGGTGGCGGCCGGGCACGTGTTCCCGCTCGAGCAGACCCGCGCTCCGGCCGACCTCGGCTCGCTGCTGCAGCGCCTGGCGCCGTTCATGCAGGCCCTCGACCCACGCCTGCAGAACGAGTTGCTGCAAGGCCTGTCCGAGGGGCTGGTCGGCAACGAGCAGGAGGTCCGCTCGCTGATCGCGCAGGGCGCCGAGCTCACGACCGCGATCGCCGGCCGTGATGCGGAGATCGACTCCCTGCTGCGCAACTCGGCCACGGTGCTCGACGCCTACGCCGCTCGCGAACAGGAGCTGCGCGGGCTCCTGGACAGCTTCGCCGAGGTGTCCTCCACCCTCGCCGAACGCAACGACGAACTCGAGCGCGCCATCATGGCCCTGGCCGACGGACAGGAGGAGCTGCAGCGGCTGGTCGACACCAACCGTGGCGAGATCGAGGGCGGCATCGACGCGCTGGAGGACCTGACCACCGTCCTGGCGGCGGATCGTGAGGGCCTGGAACGTGCGCTGGAGACCTCGCCGCGCGGCCTGGTCAGCTACCACCTGATGTCGCGCACCGGGCAGTGGTTCAACATCCGCGCCGTGGGCGCGTCGGTGGCCGACACCGTCGTGTCCACCGAGCGCGGGGCCGCCTACCCGCGTGCGGGCGGGCGCTCGTCACGGTCCTCCGGCGCGGCCCTGTCCGAGCTGTTCGGCGGGGGTCGCTGATGCTGCTCGAGCGCAACCACACCGTCGTCGGGCTGGCCGTCGTCGGCGTGATCGGCGCGGGCACGCTGTTCGCCCTGGGCGCCACCGCCGGACTGTTCGTCCGCGGCGACGTCTACGAGGCCGAGCTCGCCGACGCGGCGGGGCTGAAGGCGGGCGACTTCGTCTACGTCGCCGGGCACCGGGCCGGCGAGGTCCTGTCCGTCGACGTCGACGGCGCGCTGGTCCGGGTCCGGTTCTCCTCCACCGCCCCGGAGCTGCCGGCCGACTCGATGGTCTCGGTCATCCTCTCCAACACACTCGGCAAGCGCGGCCTGTCGCTGACCCCGGGAACGGCCACCGCGACGCTGGCGGACGGCGACGTCATCCCGCTGGCCCGGACCAGCACCCCGATCGACCTGCCGGAGGTCGGCGATCGGGCCACCGAGCTGCTGGGTGGCCTGGACGTGGAGGCGATGCAGGAGCTCACCACGGCGTTGGCCGACGTGACGGAGGGCAACCGCGAGGACGTCGAACGGCTCCTGCGCGGGGTCGAAGACGTCTCGCGGATCGTCAGCGATCGTCGCGACGAGTTGCAGACCGTGCTGGACCGCGCCACCACGCTCGTCGACGCCGCGGCCGAGAAGGACCAGGAGCTGGTCGCGATCATCGACGACTTCGGCAGCGTCCTGGACCGGTTGGTGCAGCGCCGCGAGGACCTCTCCCGGCTGCTCGAGGTGACCGCGTCCCAGTCCGAGGCGACTGCGGCGCTGGTTGGCGACAACCGCGAGCAGCTCGACCGGGTGCTGGCCTCCTTCCACGAGGACCTCGAGGTGATCGACCGGCACCAGGTCGACCTCGCCCACACCCTCGCCTACCTCGGCGTCAGCGTGTACGGGTTCTCCTCGATCGGCGTGTCCGGCGGCGAGGCACGGGTCGACAACCCAGGTTGGGGCAACGTGTTCGTGACCGGGCTCGGCAGCGTCGGCATCGGCGCGCTGCTGGAGTGCAGCGGAGCGCTCGACGCCGTCTTCACCGACCTGCTCGGCCCCGACCCGCGCTGCGAGCCGGTCGACAACCCGGGCCAGGGGCCGCAGCCGGGCCCACCGGCCGAGGACGCCGACGAGCGCCCGGCCGGTCCGCTGGACCCGCCCACCGTGCCGGACCCGGACGTGCTCACCGACGCGGTGACGCGGCCGCTGTCCAACCCGCAGTCGTTGTCACGTTTCCTCGGCGGCATGACCGGCGGAGGTGAGGACGGATGACGACGCGACGAACCCGCCGGCTGCCGATCGTGATGCTGGTGCTGGCCGTCATGGCCAGCGGGTGTGGCCTGCTCGGTGGCGGCACGCCCTCCGAGGTGACCGCCCAGCTGTCCCGCTCGTACAACCTGTTCCCGGGCTCGCCCGTCCGCGTGCTGGGCGTCGACGTCGGCCGGATCGTGGACATCCGTGTGGCGCCGGGGCGCCCCACCGTCGACGTGGTCATGCGGCTGGACGCCGGCGTGGAGCTCCCCGCCGACGCGACCGCGATCGTGGTACCGGAGTCGCTGCTCGGCGAGCGCTACGTCCAGCTGCCGGCGTACACGGACGGACCGACGCTGGAGTCCGGCGCCGTCATCCCCGTCGAGCGCACCAGCGTCCCCCACGAGTTCGACGAGGTGCTCGAAGGGCTCGGCGAGTTCGTCGGCGGGCTCGACGGGACCGAGGTCGGCCGCCTGGTGTCCAACCTGTCGGAGGTGGTCGACGGGCAGGGCGAACAGCTCGGGCGCACCATCGACCGCACCCACGAGGCCATCGGGGTGCTGAAGGACAACGACGACGAGTTGATCGCGCTCGCCAGCCGCCTGTCCGACCTGAACGAGACGCTGGCGACCCGCGACCAGCAGCTCGCCGCGATCATCCAGGACTTCGACACGGTCGCGCGCACGGTCGTCGACGATGCCGACAACCTCGACGCCGCCCTGCGGGGGCTGGTGGACCTGACCAGCGAGGTCGACGGGTTGCTGGCCACGAACGCCGACCGGCTGGAGCAGGACGTCGCGACCCTCACGCGCGTCGGCCGGACCGCGCAGCGCAACCTCGACAACGTCTCGCTGGCCGTCCTGGGCAGCGCCGAGCTGTTCCGGCACGCGGAGCGGATCATCGACCGCGAACACAACATGCTGCCGCTGCAGGACCAGCTGTTCGCGCTCGCGCCGGCACTGACCGACAGCATCCTGTTCCGTCTGCAGGGCATCTGTCTGGCGGCGGGGTTGCCCGAGGACCAGTGCGCGTTCGAGCTGCTGGAAGGGCTGCTGGGCGGTCTCGTGTGCGCGCCGCCGTTCGTGCCGTGTCCGCCCGACGACACGGCGACCCCGTTGGAGGAGGCGCTGCTCGGCTTCGTGGCCAGCGACACGCCCGCCGGCGACGCGGTGCTCGAGGCACTGCGGGACCGGGTCGACGAACCAGAACCGGACGAGCAGGGCCCGGCCCCCGCACCGGCGCCGGACGAGCCGGCACACGTCGTCCCCGACGACGCCCCCGAGCCCGAGGCCGACGCGCCGGCCCGGCGCGGGCTGCTCGACGGCCTCCTGGGACGCCGCGGCGGGGAGGACGGCCGATGAGGCGCCTGCCCCGATCGGTGCTGGCCGTGCTGGTCACCGCGGCCCTGGGGGCCGCGGGCTGCAACCCGGGTGGCCCGGACACGATCGAGCTGACCGCCGCGTTCGACGACGTCGGCGACCTGGTGACCAACGCCCACGTCCGGGCCGGTGACGTCCCGATCGGGCTGGTGACCGGGATCGAGCTCGGCGCCGACCACCGCGCGATCGTGACCATGCAGGTCAAGCGCGACACCGGGCTGCCGGCACGGACCGAGGCGGCACTGGACCGCACCTCGCTGCTCGGCGAGCGCTACATCGACCTGCGGCCGCTCGAGGAGGGCGGCGTCCTGGCGCACGGGGACCACCTCGAGGACGCCCGGGTGGTCACCGACTTCGAGGACCTGGTGTCGTCCGGCGACCGGGTGCTCTCCCTGGTGGCGACCGATCAGTTGCAGGCCGCCATCGAGACCGGCGCGGTGGCGTTCGGTGGCCGCGGCGGCCTGCTCGGTCAGTTCATCACCGACGTCGAAGGCTTCGTCGGCACCTACAACGAGGATCGCGACGACCTGCTGGTGATGATCGACGCGCTGGACCGGCTCGCCACGACCATGGCGCCCGACGCCGAGCTGAACGCCGAGGCGCTGGCGGTGCTCGAGGATGCGTCCCGGGTGCTGGAGGAGGAGGACGAGCGGCTCCTGGACGCGCTGGTCGACCTGACCGAGCTGTCCGTCACCGGCGGACGCATCATGTCCCAGCACCGTGAGGAGACCGAGGACGCCATCCGCCGCCTGCGGATCCTGCTCGAGCAGTTCACCGCGGTCGACGGTGCGCTGGCCGACCTGCTGACGTGGCTGCCGCGCCACAACCTGCACGTCCCCAACGGCGTCGTGCTCGAACAGGGCTCGCAGCGCCACATGGCCCAGGTCTGGCTCGACTTCGTCGTCTGCGGCGTCAACGACACGCCCGGTGACCCGGCCCGCGCCTGCGACCCGCCCAACCCCGGCCAGCCGAGTCCCTACCCGTCCGAGCGTCCCCGCAGCGAAGCCTGCTACGACGACCTCGAGGTGTGCCGCGAGGAGACCGACGCGGAGAACCGGCGATGAATCGTCGGGTCGCCGCGAACCTGGTCTGGGTGGTGCTGTTCGCCGCCGTCGTCACCGTCGGCGCGTTCCTCACGTTCGTCACGGGCGTCCTGTTCGACGACAGCTACCAGGTCCGCGTGCCCATGCCCGAGGCCGGCGGCGTCCTGCCCGACCAGGAGGTGACCGTCCTCGGCCGCGCCGTGGGGCAGGTCGCCGACGTCGAGGTCACGCGCGAGGGGGTGGTGCTCACCCTGGAGATCGACGGCGGCCAGCAGGTCCCCGACCCGGCCGTCGCACAGGTGTTGCGCCGCTCCCCCATCGGCGAACAGGCCGTCGACCTGCGGCCCACGACCGACGACTGGGCCGCGGCCGAGCCGGGCGCCACGATCGAGCCGGTCGAGGCGATCGTGCCCGCGCCGGTGCCCTTCCTGCTCGAGCAGACCGTCGACCTGTTCGCCCACCTCGAACCCGACGAGGTGGGCGTGATCGTGCACGAACTGTCGGTCGCGCTGGACGGGCGCAGCGAGCGGTTGCGGATGCTCAACCGGGACAGCCTCGAGCTGCAGTCCACGCTGGTCGACGGGTTGCCGGAGTTCGAGCGGCTGATCGACTCGTCCGAGACGGTGCTGGGCGTCCTCCGCGAGCAGCGCGACGCACTGCGCTCCGCCCTGCACAGCGGCGCCGACCTGACCGAGCTCTTCGCGGCCCAGCGCCCCAACGTCGAGGCCCTCCTCGACGCCGGCACGCCGGCGCTGGACCGCACCAGCGACTTCGTGCTGGCCAACCGCGCCAACCTCGGCTGCCTGATGCGCGACGTCACCGACCTCAACGAGATGCTGCTCGGGCCGTCCACCTACGAGGGTGCCGGAGCCAGCCCGTACGCCTCCAAACTCGACGAACTCGAACGGGCGCTGGTCACCCACCGGTTCTTCTTCCAGGAGGGCTTCGACATCATCGGTCAGTTCGCCCCCGACACCGGGCTGGGCTGGGTCCGTGTGCTGCTGGTGGCCGACGAGCTCCAGAAGGCCGAGTTCTACGGCGACTTCCGCCCCACACCGACGACGCGGCCGGGCGCCGCCTGCTTGTCGGACCACTTCGGTCCGGGCGTGAACGCGGTGCGCCAGGACGGCGTCCAGGCACCGCACGAGACGGCGCCGGACATCGACTGGGCACCCGAGGTGGCGCCGGCCGACGCCACCGGCGACGAACGGAACCGGCCCGAGGGCGACGGCGGCGCCACCGCCGAGGGACGCGACCGATCGGCGACCTCGGAAGACCAGGACGCCGACGCCGCCACGGCATCGCGAGCCCCCGGCGAGGGGCCCGACGGCGACCCCGACGACGGGCCGGTCGCGCTGGACACGACGGCCCCGACGACCGAACCGGGCGACCGCCTCGCGGCCACGCTCGCCGGCGTGGTGGGGCTGCTGGCCCTGCCGGCGCTGGCGGGGGTCGCGTGGTGGCTGAGGAGGAGGGACGAGGGTGCGGACTGACACGGACACACCTGGCGAGTCGACGTCCGTGGCCGGGTACACAGCTGACGTCGACGCACCGGCGGACGCGGGCGAGGCGCGTGGCCGCCGGTCGAGCTGGCTGCCCTGGCTGCCCTGGCTGCTGGTCGCGCTGGCCGTCGCGGTCGCGGTCGTCGCGACGTGGCGCTGGCAGGAACTCGCCGGCCACGAGCGACAGCGGGCGGCCGTCACGGCCGCGGCCGGCGACTTCGCGGTCGCCCTGACCAACTGGGACGCCGGCGACGGCATGGCCGACACCCGCGAGTCGCTGCGTGCCGGTGGGACCGAGACGTTCGCGCAGGACGTCGACGACCTGTTCGGTGGCACTGAAGACCTGGCCGCGTTGACGGAGCTCGGCGCCCGCAGCGACGGGGACGTCCGCGACGTGTTCGTCCAGTCGCTCGACGGCGACCGTGCCGAGGCACTGGCCGTGGTGGTGCAACGGCTGACGACCGACGAAGGCCAGGAGACCAACGTCCGCTACGCCCGGATGACGCTCAGCGCGGCCGACACCGGCTGGCTGGTGGACGACGTCGAACTGCTCGTGGACGCGGCGCAGCAGGCCGCCCCCGGCGAGGCACGCGGATGAGCTACCGACACGTCGTCGTCGGTACCGACGGTTCGGCCACGGCGCAGCGGGCGGTCACCGCGGCCGGCCGGGTCGCGGCCGCCCTCGACGTGCCGCTGGTCGTCGTGACGGCCTGGCGCCGGGAGCTGGCCGACCCGCCGCCACGCTCCGAGGAGGCCCGGTACCCGGGCGGCAACGCGGCGTCCCAAGAGTCGCACTGGGCGGTGGAGGTGACCTCGGACGCCGCCGGGGCCGCCCGCCGGCTGGGCGTACGCGAGGTGCGTCAGGCTCAGCCGATCGGCGAGCCGTTGGCGGCGCTGCTGGAGGTCGTCGACCGCCACCCCGACGCACTGCTGGTGGTCGGGACCCGCGGGCTGGAGGACGCCGGTGAGCGACTGGTCGGCAACCTGCCGCACCAACTGACCCATCACAGCCCGGTCGACCTGCTGCTGGCCGCCCGCCCCCACACCGATGCCGGCTGGACGACCGTCGGACTGGCCACCGACGGTTCGCGCACGGCCGCGCGGGCGGTGCGCCGCGGGCTGGACCTCGCCCAGGGACTGACGGCCACGCCGGTGCTGCTGACCGTCGCGCGCGACGATGCACGCGGGCAACGCGTCCTCGCCGAGGTGGCCGCCGACCTCGGCGTGGACGGGTCCGTTCGAGCGGACGTCGTGGTCGGCGGCGAGGTGGCACGGGCCCTGGCCACCGCAGCGGCCGAGGTGGACCTGCTGGTGCTGGGCAACAAGGGCATGACCGGCCCGTCACGGCTGCTCGGGTCGGTCGCCAACCGCATCACCCACGAGGTCCCCACCGACCTCCTGCTCGTCAACACGACCCGCCGCCGCGCCTAGGCAGCGCCGCTCGCCACCTGCGACCGGATCGAAGGGATGGCCATGTCCGACGTCGTGAACTACGTGGAGAACTTCGCGCCCGTCGGGGCCGGGATCGGCTTCGGCGGCTCGCGCCTGCACGAACCGCCCGCCGACTACGACAAGTCGGTCGACCCGGTCTTCCCCGGCAACACCGTGATCGACGACCCCGTCATCAGCGTGCGCGGCCTGACGAAGTCGTTCGGGCGCAAGACCGTGCTCGAGGACATCTCGATCGACTTCCCGCGCGGGAAGATCACGACGGTGCTCGGCCCGTCGGGAACCGGCAAGTCCGTGTTCCTGCGCAACCTGATCGGGCTGCTCACGCCCGACCGGGGCGAGATCTGGGTCGGCGAGGACGACATCCCGACGCTGCGGCGCCGACGGCTGCTGGAGGTCCGCAAGAAGTTCGGGGTGCTGTTCCAGGACGGCGCGCTGTTCGGGTCGATGACGATCTACGACAACGTGGCCTTCCCGCTGCGCGAGCACACCGCCAAGTCCGAACGCGAGATCAAGCAGATCGTCTTCGAGAAGCTCGAACTGGTCGGACTCGAGGGCGCCGCCGACCTGATGCCCGACGAGATCTCGGGCGGCATGCGCAAGCGGGCCGGCCTGGCACGTGCCCTGGTCATGGAGCCGGAGATCCTGCTGTTCGACGAGCCCGACTCGGGCCTGGACCCGGTGCGCACCGCCTACCTCAACGACCTGGCCCGCGACATCGTCCGTGAACTCGGCTCGACCATCGTCATCGTCACGCACCACATCCCCTCGGCGCAGCAGGTCGCGGACTACGTCGGGATGCTGTTCCGACGCAACCTCGTCGCCTTCGGCAAGGTCGACGACATGTTCAACAGCTGGTACGCGCCCTGCCAGCAGTTCCTGCATGGCATCACCGAAGGACCGATCGGGATGTCGGAGGAGCGCGACCGACCAGAACTGCTCTGACCGGCCCGGCAAACATCGGTCCGGTCCGAAACGGTGTCCGGTGGTCGGCGTTCGGACGTCGCGCCGCGCGCGTGAACGTGGTCACCCTGCAGCACCGTGCCCCCTGCCGCAGGACTCGACGTGACCTCGACCGAATCCGTGCCGGAGACCATCGACCTCGGCCTCGTCCCCCAGGCCTCGGCGGCAGACACCGCCCGCGCCGTCAACCTCGTGCTGCTGCCCCTGCTCGCGCGGGGCCTGATCGTGCGCCGCCCGCCGATCGTCGCCGGGGCGGAGAAGCTGGACCTCGACCGGCGCGCCGTCCGGGAGCTGCAGCGGCTGCGCCACCGCTACGGCCCGGGGCCGCTGCGCCTGCCACTGCCCCGCGACCTCGCGCTCGTCCTCGATCCCGAGCACGCCAAGCGGGTCCTGGCGGAGTCCCCGGAGCCGTTCCGCCCGGGCAACCTGGAGAAGCGCCACGCGCTGGGCCACTTCCAGCCCTACGGCGTGCTGGCCAGCCACGGGACGATGCGCGACGACCGACGGGCCTACAACGAGAAGGTGCTCGACACGCCGTCGCCGATCCACTGCCTCGCGGGGGACCTGCTCACGAAGGTGCGCGAGGAGGCCGATGCCGTGCTCGCCATCGGCGAGGCGACCGGGCGCATCACGTGGGACGACTTCATCCAGCGCTGGTACCGGATGGTGCGTCGCGTGGTGTTCGGTGACCACGCCGCGGACGAACCCGAGACGACGGAGCTGCTCGGATCGTTGCGGGCGGATGCGAACTGGGGCTATCTGAAGCCCAAGAACCGGCGCAAGTTCGAGCGCTTCGAGGTCCGCCTGCTGCAGCACCTCGCTCGCGCCGAGCCGGGCAGTCTCGCCCATCTGATGCACGAGACTCCCTCCTCGGCGATCACCGTGCCGCACATGCAGATCCCGCAGTGGCTGTTCGCCTTCGACCCGGCCGGGATCGCGACCTGGCGCGCCCTGGCACTCCTCGAGGGGCACCCCGAGGCGGCCGCCCGCGCCCGCGACGAAGTAGCCGGCGTCGATCTCGCGCAGCCGCACGAGCTCGAGTACCTGCGTGCCTGCGTGCTGGAGTCATTGCGGCTGTGGCCGACGACCCCGGGCATCCTGCGCGACACGACGCAGGACACGGTGTGGGAGTCGGGCGTGCTGCCGGTCGGCACGGGCATCGTGATCTTCGCCCCGTTCTTCCACCGCGACGACGAGCGGCTGGAATTCGCCGACCGCTTCGAGCCGTCCCTGTGGACCGGCGACCACGACCCCGACGCCTGGCCGTTCGTGCCGTTCAGCGCCGGGCCCGTGGTCTGTCCCGGCCGCAACCTGGTGTTGCTGCTGACCAGCGCGATGCTCGGGTCGCTCGTCCAGCGTCACGAGTACCGCCTGCCGGCCTCGCGCCACCTCGACCCGACGGCGTCCATGCCGTCGATCTACGACCCGTTCCATGTCACCTTCGCGGTGCGGCCGCTGACCTGACGCAAGACCGCGGGCACCGGCCGACGGCCCGGCGCCGCTCCCCTGCGGGCGGACGACTCAACCTGCGAGGCCCCGCCACGGCCGTCGCTACCATCGGCCGCCCGCCTACCGGCAATCCCCGACCGGGAGACCCATCGTGGCCGAAGACGAAGGTTTCGAGCTCGAGCAGCTGCTCGGCGCCCCCCGGCGCGTCTACGACAAGCTCTTCGAGCAGCGCATGCTCTTCCTCAAGGGCCCGCTGGAGGACAAGAACGGCGACCAGCTCGTCGCCCAGCTGCTGGCGCTGGACGCCGACAGCAACAAGGACATCACGCTCTACATCAACTCCCCTGGCGGCATCATCACCGGGATGTTCGCGCTCTACGACACGATCCAGCTGCTGCAGAGCAAGGTGAACACCCGCTGTGTCGGTCTGGCCGCCTCGGCTGCCGCGTTCCTGCTGTGCACCGGCACCGGGACGCGCTCGGCCACCGAGAACGCCCGGATCATGATCCACCAGCCCCTGGGCGGCGCCCGCGGTACCGCCAAGGACATCGAGATCCAGGCGAAGAACATCGTCTGGATGCGCGAGCGCATCAACGACATCATGGCCGGCAAGACCGGACAGTCGGTCGACAAGATCCGCCAGGACACCGACCGCGACTTCTGGATGACGGGCGCCGAGGCCGTCGACTACGGCCTCATCGACGAGGTGCTCCAGCCCGGTCGCGGCAGCTGACCAGATCCGGCGCCACGCCCCGCCGCCCCTGGCGGCGGGGCGTCGCCGTCCGGTGCCCTCCCCGCCGCCGAACCCTGGAACATGATGCGCATCGGCCTGCTCGAATCCGACCACGTCGCCGGCCACCTGCACAACGTCGCCGGTGACTACGCCGACATGCTGGTCCGGCTGCTCGCCGAGCACGCTCCGGATCTCGAAGTCGTCCGTCACGACGTGGTCGCCGGCGAACCGGTCCCCGACCCGAGCACCGCGGACGGTTGGATCCTGCCGGGCAGCCGCTACGGCGTGCACGACCAGGGCATCCCGTGGATCGACGAGCTCGTCGACTTCGTCCGTGACGCCGACGCCCAGGACGCCCCGATGGTCGGGATCTGTTTCGGGCACCAGCTCCTCGCCCACGCGTTGGGTGGCGAGGTCCGGCGCGCCGATCACGGCTGGGGCGTCGGGGTGCACGAGGCCACGGTCGTGTCCGCGACCGACTGGATGGACCCGTCGCTGCCGAGCTACCGGCTCCTGGTCAGCCACCAGGACCAGGTCGTCCGGCTGCCCGAGGGTGCCTCGCTGCTCGCGACCAGCCGGCACGCGCCCGTCGCCGCCTACCAGCGCGGCCGGGTCGTCGGCTTCCAGGGCCACCCGGAGTTCGTCGCCGACTACGCCGACGCGCTGATGGCCGAACGGGTCGAACGCATCGGCGCCCCGGTCGTCGAGGCGGCCCGGGCGACGCTCGACACCCCCACCGACCACGGCGCGGTCGCCCGCTGGGTCGGCCGCTTCTTCCACGCCTCGGGCGACTGAGTCGCGGCGCCGGGGAAGCGTGACGGTGGGGTGTCGCCCCAGCCCTCCCAGACCGCCACGAAGACGTCGTCGGGACTGGTGGTCGCGCCCTGGCTCCGGCAGGGACGGCCCTGGGGACCGCTACCGTGTCGTTCAGGAGCGAGCGGGGACATACCGTGGAACGACGACGGATCGCGTCGGTGGCGGCCCTCTTCTCGGCGGCACTGCTGCTGGCGCAGGCGACGCTCGGCTGGTCCACGGCGGTCGCGCTGGGCCATCCGTTCGGTCGCGTTCCGCTGGTCACCCTGGCGCCGCTGGCCTCGGTGCTCGTCGTCGTGGTTGGGGCATCCCTGCTGTGGCGGGGCCACGTGCGTTCCGGCGCGGCGGTGCTGGTCGCCTCGACCGTTCTGTCGCTGCCGCTGCTGGCGTCGACGCTGCTGTTGTTGCGCGGGCCACGGGCCTCGCCGCTTGTCGGCAGTGTGCTGCTGTTCGTCAGCGCGTTCGCGCTGCTCGCGGTGGCGGCGGCGCTCGCCGCCTCCGAGATGAAGGCCTGGCCGTCACGCCGCCCGTCCCATCCCGGTGCCCTGTTCGTCATCGGGATGGCGCTGAGCGGCGTCGTCTGGCCGGTGGTGTCCACGCAGGTCCCGCTGGAGACCTACGACCCGACCGCGTGGAGCCAGCCACTCGTGTTCACGACCGCCGACGTCTGGTCGCGTTGGGTGTTCGTCCTGGCGGCCGTCGCCACCGCGACCGTGCTGCTGTACGCCGCTTCGGCGACCCGACGTGTCGGTGCCGTCGTCGTCGTCACGGCGGTGGTGCCGTGGCTCCTCGGCGACCTCGGTGCGGCGATCGACGCCGCGCGGCGGCCGGATGCCTTCTTCACGCCGGCCGGTTGGGTCTCGATCGCGGGGCAGGTCCTGCTGCTCGCACTGGCCGCGACCTGGTGGGTGAGGGGCCGTGACGATCGCGCGCCCGCCGCGGCCCAGTCGGTCGGGTCCCCGTCCTGACGGCCGACGTCGTCAACCGGTGGCACCCGCACGATCCAGGAACGCGGCCATGTGCCCACGGATGACCGGCGCGTGGGGGCGGTAGTCGCCGTTCGGGTACCCCTCGGCGATGCCGGCTTCGGCCACGGCGGCGATCGCCTCGGCGTGGGCGTGGTCGGCGGGGACGTCACCGAACGGCGCGCCGCCCGACGCCTCCAACCCGTAGGCCCGCGCCAGGAAGGCGGCCATCTGCGCCCGGGTGATCGAGGCGGCCGGACGGTACGTGCCGTCCTCGTAGCCCTCGGCGATGCCGTCGGACGCGACGGCAGCGACGCCGTCGGCGTGCTCGTCACCGGCGTCGAGGTCCGGGAACGGCGGTGACCCGGCCGCGTCCAGCCCCAGTGCGCGTGCCAGGAACGACGCCATCTGGTCACGGCGGACGTCGTCGGCGGCACAGAACCGGTCGCCGACAGGGTTGCACCCGTCGGTGATGCCGGCGGCGCGCAGGTTGGCGATGGCGTGGAGGTGCTCGCGGCCCTCGACGTCCTGGAACCCCCCGGGCCGTGTCAGCCCGTCGCGGTCGGTGAGTCCGAAGCAGAACCCTTGCGCGCGGGCCTCCTCGATGATGCCCGGCAGGGCGGCGATCGTCTCCGGGGTGTTGCTGGAGCCGTCGTGGAACAGCACCACGTCCCCGCCTTGCAGGTCGGACAGCACCCGTCGTTCGATCTCGGTGGCGGTGGACTCCCAGTCCCGTGAGTCCAGGTCCCACAGGATCGTCCGGTAGCCGACGGATTCGACGGCGGCCTGCACCCGCGCGTCGCTGTCCCCGAACGTCGGCCGCAACAGCGGCAGCGGCACCACCCCGGCGTCGCGTATGGCGTCGTCGGTGGCCGTGACCGTCCAGCGGATCTCGTCGTCGTTCAGGCTCGTCAGGCGTTCGTGGTGAAAGGTGTGGTTGGCCACCTGGTGGCCCGCGTCGGCGGCACGGCGCACGAGCTGCGGCCGCTCCTGCACCTTGGCGCCCTCGACGAAGAACACGGCCGGCACCGCGTGTGCCGCCAGGACGTCGAGTATCTCGTCGGTGTGGACGTCGGGGCCGTCGTCGAAGGTGAGGCTCACGTAGCCGGCCGGGCACGGGCTTTGACGCGTCGTCCCCGACGCGGCCTCGGCATCGATCGACCCTGCCTCACTCTCGATCATCGCCGCCTCGGCCCGCGAGGCAACGGCCGGCACAGCCGTCGTCGCGTCCGTGGCTGCCGCCGCCGGTGCCGCGAGTCCGAGCACGACCATGGACAGGACGGTCGTGGTGCGGCGTGCCAGCACGTGAGTCCGAGGTCGGGCGTGTTCACCACCGTACGGGCGAGGCTTTTGCCCGCCCCGTCCTGACCAGCACGGTCGCCGCCCGGCCGCTCGGCCGGGCGACGGGTGGCCGTCGACTAGTCGCCTCGGGTACGCGAGCGGCCGACGTGGTACGCGAGCCGGGACATCTGTCCCGCGAGGTCACCGACGCCCGCAAGTTCGTCGCCGCCGCGACACTTTCGTGCCACGTCGCTGCTTAGAGTCGCGCGCCGGGCGATCGGCGCCTGGAACCGAATCACGTTCGGAGCGTGAGTGGGCAGGAAGAGGAAGCTGGGCCTCGTGCTGTGCGCGGGGGCGATGGTGGGCATGACCGCCAGCGCGGCGTCCGCCGGTGAGATCACCGGCAACGGCAAGGTCCTGGAGGTCAAGGCACGCTCCATCTGTGCCTACTCCGGCCTCGACGACGACGATGACGACGGTTTCGACCGCACGCAGAACTGGGGCCAGATCCCCAAGGCTGACCGGGAGTTCCTCGCCGGCATCGGCGCTCACCCGGGGCAGGCCTGCAACGCCCGGCTGAACCCCTACACGGGCGGAGGTCACTGAGGGAGGCGGCCGGCTCCGGTCACGGAACCGGCTAGGTCGTGAACGAACCGCCCCCGGCTCCCCAGCCGGGGGCGGTTCGTGTTCGCAGGCGTCGCGTCGCGGGCGCGACCGCCTACCAAGCACGCAGGTCAGGACCCCTTCGCGTCGTCCTCGACGTAGAGGTAGTACTCCTGGTCGGCCTCTTCCCAGTCCATCTCGACGACGTCCTTGTTGACCGCCGCCTTGCAGAACTGCAGGAAACCGGAGTAGCCGAGGTCCTTCTCCGAGAAGTCGGGTTGACGCTTGCGCAGTTGGTCCTTGAGACCGGACAGCGGCGGATCCCCGCCGAGCTCGTCCATCAGCTCCTTGACCGTGTCGCGCAACAGTTGGAACGCGGCGTCCTCGTCGCGGGGTGCCGACGGGAAGTCGACCTCGGGGTCGCCCTTGGCGCTGCCCTCGCTGAGCACGATCACCTTCTGCTCCTCGAGGTGGCGCAGCAGCTCCCGGAAGCCGCGGAAGCCGTAGTCCTGTTCGTTGAAGGTCGGGTCCTTGCGAAGCAGTGCCCGTTTGAGGTTGGAGGCCTGCACGGCGCCGGCCGACGACGACTGCACGCCCGACAGCGTCCGGGTGATGAGCCGCTCGAGTTTGCGCAGGTCCTGCTTCTGCGTCGAGGTCTCCGCATGCGCGGGTGGCCGTGCCTCCTCGACGGACGGGGGCTCCTCGGCTGGCGTGGCTCCGCGCTTGTCGACGGTGGTGGCCTTGGCAGCAGCCTTCTTCGCGGGGGCGGCACTCTTCTTCTTGGCCCGGCCGGCGGGCTGGTTGTTGCTGGTCCGCCGCGGTGCGCCCTCGAGCCGGTCGTAGAACAGGAACTCGTCGCACGCGGGCGGCAGCATCGCCGAGGTGGAGCCCTTCAGACCGACGCCGATCACGCGCTTGTTGAGCTCGCGCAGCTTGCCGACCAGCGGTGTGAAGTCCGAGTCGCCGGACACGATCACGAACGTGGAGACGAAGTCGCGCGTGAAGGCCAACTCCATCGCGTCGACCGCCATCTGGATGTCGGCGGCGTTCTTGCGCACCGAGTCGGAGCGCTGCGGGATCTCGATCAGCTCGACGTTGCTGTCGACCATCCCGCGGCGATCCTCGCTGAACAGGTTCCAGTCCGCGTATGCCTTGCGGACCAGGAGCTTGCCGCGTTCGGCGAGCGCCTCCATCAGGGGCGCGGGGTCGAAGCGGAAGCCGATGTCGCGGGCACCGATCGCCACGTTCTCGTGGTCGATGAACAGCGCGAGGCGTTCTTCTGGGGGTTCGTTGATCGTCATGGCCCGCACCCTAGCTGGCCCCGGACCGGCCTCCGCGCTCGCACGCGCGTCCAACCGCTCCCCGCCGTCGACGGCCGCGCAGCCGTCCGCGCCCGGTCGCGGCAGCGCGCGCCGGTCGCGGCCGACGGCCACCGGGGGGCAGGCAGGCGCGACCGTTGCCGCCACACGCGACCGGGTGCCGGCCCGTGCGACCCGGCGGTCGTGTCAGTCGCCGCGCAGCGGCATGCCGAGGTGGTCCTCCAGGGCCGCGATGGTCGTGTCGTCGTCGACGTGCAGCACGGTGCGCATCCCGAACCGGTCGGCGACCCGCAGATTGCCGCCGAGATCGTCGACGAACGCGATGCTGGACGCCGCCAGCCCCATGCGCGCCAGCGCGAGCTCGTAGATGGCCGGCTCCGGCTTGCGCAGCCCCACCTCGCCCGAGATGACCTGCACCTCGAAGTGCGCGTCGAGCAGGTCACGGGGATACATCTCGGTGCCCCAGGAGTTCGACAGCAGCCCGACCCGCACGCCCGCCGCGCGGGCCCGACGCGCGACGTCCCACAGCGCGCCGGCCGGCTGCAACCCGGCGAACATCCGCGCCACCAGCGCACCGTCGACCGGGTCGTGGCCGGCGTCGTAGAGCAGCTGGCGCAGGTGTCCGTCGAAGTCGTCGACGGTCAGCTCGCCGCGCTCGATCGCGCCGATGAGACCGCCACCGGGGTCGCGCGACGCCGCCACCAGCAGCTCGAACGTGCGCCCGGGCGGGATGCCGTGCTCGGCCTCGAAGACGGCGAAGGACCGCTCGACCGGCGGCGTGAGCACGCCGCCGTAGTCCAGCAGCAGTCCGAGCTGGCCGTCGCTCACCGGCCGGCCCGTCCGGCCGCTTCGGACGCCCGCTCGCCCAGCGCCAGCACCATGTCACCGAACGCGCGGAAGCTGTCGTCGGTCTGGCCGTAGGCCCCGGCCGCGAACCGGCTGTAGACGCCCTCGAGGATGCACGCGAGCTTCCAGTACCCGAACGCGAGGTAGTAGTCGAGCTGCGAGACGTCGCGCCCGGACGCCTCCGCGTAGCGGGCCGCCACCTGCTCGCGCGTCCAGAAGCCGTCCACGGTCGTCGGCGAGTCCAGCAGCGGCAGCACCTCGTCGCCGGGCTCGGCCCAGTAGACGAGCAGCAGGCCGAGGTCAGCGAGCGGGTCCCCCAGCGTCGTCAGTTCCCAGTCCAGGACGGCCTGCACCGCGCCGGTGCCGGCGTCGAGGATGAGGTTGTCCAGCCGGTAGTCGCCGTGGACGATCGTGGCCGGGCCCTGCGCCGGGATGTCGGCCACGAGCCGGGCGTGGACGTCGTCGAGGACCGGCAGTTCGCGGGTGGCTCCCTGCCGCAACTGGCCGTGCCAGCGCTTCAACTGGCGGGCGAGGTAGTCCTCCTTGCGGGCGAGGTCGCCCAGGCCGACCGCGTCGACGTCGACCTCGTGGAGTCGCACGAGCACGTCCACCAGGTCGGCGGAGGCGGCGGCGCGGGTGTCGGCCTCGAGGTGGTCACGGGCCGCCGCGGCGTCGCGCACCACCACCCCGTCGACGAACCGCATCACGTAGAACGGCGCGCCCGTCACCTCCGTGTCGTGCTCGTGGCCGACGGTGGGTGGCACGGGGACGTCCGCGTCCGCGAGCGCCCGGATGATGCGGTGCTCACGGCCCATGTCGTGGGCGGACTGCAGGACGCCGTGCAGGGGTGGACGACGCAGGATCAGACGCCGGCCGGCGGCGTCGGTGACGGTGTAGGTGAGGTTCGAACGCCCGCCCTGGATCACCTCGAACGTCAACGGCGGCTGGACGTCGGTACGAGCGGCCAGCCAGTCGGTGACCGGTCCGACCTCGATGCCGTCGACCTGCCCCACGTCGCGTTCCTCCATGCCGACAACCGGGCCGGCAGCCTCGCAGATCGCGCGAAGGCCGACCAAGCCGGACCGGTCGACGCAGCCCGGCTAGCGTCGCCGCCGTGCCCTCGCCGACCGGAGTCAGGCCGTGGCCAGCTCGTCCGCCGGAGCGCCGGACGCGAATGCGCGTGGTTGGGACGTCCTCGCCGACGCCTACCAGCGCGAGGTCGGCTGGCCCGACGACGCCCTGACCTGGGGCCTGCGTTGCCCCCCGGAGGAGGACCTGCGGCTGGTGACGGACCTGGTGACGGGCGCGACCACCGTCGTCGTGGGCTGCGGCGGCGGACAGGACCTGCTCGCGCTCGCCCGCATGGGCGCGGGCCGACTGGTCGGCGTGGACCCGTCGGCCCGGCAGTTGGCCCATGCCCGGCGTCGACTCGACGAGGCCGGTGTGGAGGCGACGTTGGTCCGCGCCGACGCCGAGGCACTGCACGAGGTGCCCGACGGTGCCGCCGACCTGGTCGTGTCGGTGCAGGCGCTGAACTACCTCGAGGACGTCGACGGCGGGATGGCCGAGGCCTGGCGGGTGCTGCGGCCCGGCGGACACCTGGTCTTCAGCGTCATGCATCCGGCCGACGCCGTCACGGACGACGCCCCGCCCTATGGATTCCGCCGGTCCTGGTTCGAGGTGGCCAGCGACTGGGTCTGGGACGGGCTCGCGGAGGAGGACGTCGCCTTCCGGTCCTGGTTCCGCTCCGCGAGCGACTGGTTCACGGCCTGCCGGCGGGCGGGCTTCGACGTCGAGCGGCTGCTCGAACCGGCGCCCGCCGACGACCGTCGCTGGATCGAACGCGGCTGGCTCGACGAGGACGGCTACGCCAAGCTCGACCGTGTGCCCGCGACCATCGCGGTGCGGGCCCGTCGCCCGGTGGACGGCGCCGGGCCCACCTGACCCGTCAGCCGATCGCCGCTGGGTCACGCCGTGGGGCGGGCGCGGGGCTGGGGCGGCGTCGGCCGCGCAGCCGTGTGTAGAGCGACAGCATCGCCGGCAGGACGGCCACGCTGGCGACCAGTGCCAGACCGATCGTCATCGCGAGCACCAGGCCGAACTGCCGGAACGGGCGGATGTTCGACAGCACCAGGCACCCGAAGCCGGCGATCGTCGTCAATGCCGAGCCGACCAGGGCACCACCGGTGTGCTGCAACGTCGAGCGCAGTGCGTCGGCCAGGTCGTCGAAGCGGTCGCGGTCCTCGAGGAACCGGTTCACCACGTGGATGCCGAACGGCACGCCGATTCCGATGGCCAGCGCGGACACCATCGCCGTCATGACGTTGAACGGGATCCCGACGGCCGCCATCAGGCCGAACACCCACGCGACGACGAGCCCGACCGACGCGATCGCCAGCACCCCGAGGACCGGCTCGCGGGTGCGGAACCAGAACGCGAGCGACAGGATGATCGCGGACGCCAGCAACGTCAGGGCCAGCCCGGTCACCTGGGTCGCACGCAGTTCGTCCATCACGACATCGATCAGGATCGGGTCGGACGCCGCGACCGCGGTCAGGTCCAGCTCGCGCAGCGGTGCCACGACCGCATCCAGCTCCTCACGCATCCGGTCGACGTCGTCACCGGCCGCGGAGGAGAACTCGACCACCAGCGCGTCGTCCGACACCAGGGCGGCGGCGGACGGGTCGAGGGCCACCAGCGCGTCCGCGAGCGGCCGCAGCAACGCGTCCGCCGGCGGCCCGTCGGCCGTGCCGACACCTGCCTCGCTCGCCGCGGCGACGAACGTCGCGACGGCCGCAGGGTCCGGTGTCGCGACGCCCCTGGCGTCGGCCGCGTTCGCGGTGGCCGGGTCGGGCGCCGCCTGCACCCGCTCGAGGACCATCTCGGCCCGCCGCAGGATCGAATCCCCGTCCGCCCGGTCCTCGGTGGTGCGTACACCGACGACGTCAGCGGCCGCCACCTCGACCCGGTGCACCGCAGCCAGCACCCCGGGCTGCTCGACGTCACCCTCGACCAGGACCTGGGTCGTCTCCGTCAGGTCACCGCCGAAGGCGTCGTCGACCAGGTCGAGCAGAGCCAGCGGCGCCGAGTCCTCCGGGAAGAACTCGGTCTGGCTGAACTCGGTCGACAGGTTCGTGGCGGCCACCGCCCCGATCACGGTCAGCAGTCCGGCGGCCGTGAGCACGATGCCGGGGTGGTGCGTCGCCGCCGGCGCCAGCGAGGACGAGATCCGCCCGAGCAGCGACGGCTTGGCGTCCAGCGGTGCGGGTGCGACCCGCGCGACCCGCCCGCGACGGACGCGCCAGCGGTCCGCGAGCAGCCGCAGCGCCGGCACGAACGTGGTCATGATCAGGAACGCCGAGGTCACGCCGACGGCGGCGAACACGCCGAAGTCGCGCAGCGGCGGCAGCGGGTTGGTGACGTTGGTCATGAAGCCGACGACGGTCGTCAGCGTCGCCAGCGCCAACGCGGTGCCCACGGCACCGATGGCCCCGGCGGCGGCCCCGTCGGGGTCGGCACCCTCGGCGCGTTCCTCGCGGTAGCGCATGGTGAGGTGGATGCCGTAGTCGACGCCCAGACCGACCAGCAGGATCGGGATCGCGGTGGTCATCTCGTTCATGCCGCCGGTCCAGCCGAGCAGCCCGGGCCCGAGCACGGTGGAGATGCCCTGCATCCACACGATCGTGAAGACCAGGCCGAGCAGCGAGGCGATCACGTCCAGCGGGCGGCGGAAGATCACCACCAGGATCAGCACGATGAGGGCGAAGGCCAGTCCGAGCAGCCGACCGAGATCGGCCTGGATCTCAGCGCCGATCTCATCGCCCAGCAGCTGGAAGTCCAACGTGGAGACGGTGACCCCGGGCAGGTCGCCGGTCCGGTCCGCCAGCGCCCGAACGACGCTCTCGCGCTCGTCGAGGTCGAGCTCCCCGTCCAGCAGCACCACGACGGCGCCGACCTCGCCGTCGACCGAGCCGTCGGCCAGCAGCCGCGTGACCTGCGCCGCCTGCTGCGGCGCCAACTGCGCCACCGCGCCGTCGTGCAGCTGCTGGATCGCCGCGTCGGACAGCCCCGCCGGGTCCACCTGCTGCGCGGCGGCCGACTGCAGGACGAGGTCGGCATAGGTGACCACGGCCCCCTCGGGGATCGGCGCCAGGGCCGGCGACACGACCGCGTCGTCCTCGAGACGTTCCCGCAGCGCGGCGGCGGCCGCGACACCCTGGCCGTCGAGCACCGGACCGCGCTCCGACTCGACGATCAGTTGCACCGGGTCGAAGCTGGAGCCGAACTCCTCGCGGATCGTGGTCAGCGCCGTGGTGACCTCGTTCTCCGGCGCGAAGTTCTCGAAGCCCTGGTCCTGCACGCCGTAGGTGGCCGTCAGCCCGCCGAGAACGGCGGTGAGCACCACGACCGCGGCGACCAGGAGCCCCGGGGCACGGCGTACGGCACCGGACAACGCTGCGATCAGGCGGGTCACGCGAGGCCCCTCGGAGAGGCGGACGACGCCGACGCCGTCCGGAGAAGGAGGACGCGCCCGCGAGGCGGCCGGCGCGCCGCGGGGAAGCCTACGTCCCGCGGTGCGCCGGCCGAGCCGCCCAGCGGTTCACACCTCGCCGCTGTGGCGCCGAGCGCGCGCCCGGCGACACACGGTCGCCCTGCTCAGCCCACGACGTCCCAGACGTTGCCGCCCTCCAGGAGGGCCATCAGGTCGCCTTCGCCCTGCCGTTCCCGGGCACCCTCCAACTGCTCGCGCAGCAGGTCGTCGTAGACGGGTGCCTCGACGTCGCGGAAGATCCCGATCGGGGTGGGTCCGGTCGGGTTGAGCGCCAGCCGGGCCAGCGCGAACGCCGTGGTCGGCTCCTGCTTGTGCGGGTCGTGGATGACGACCCGGTCCCCCGCCTCGGCGGTCGGCACGATCTTCATCGAGCCATCGCCGCGGGCCACCACTGCGTGCTCGGCGTCGGGACCGAACGTGATCGGCTCGCCGGCACGCAGCCGGATCTGGTTGTGGACCTTGGCGTCCTTGTCCTTGAGCGCCGCGAAGGCCCCGTCGTTGAAGACGTTGCAGTTCTGATAGATCTCCACGAACGAGGCGCCGCGATGCCGGTAGGCCGCCTCCAGGACCTCGGTGAGGTGCTGGCGGTCGGTGTCGATGCTGCGCGCGACGAACGTCGCCTCGGCCCCCAGCGCCAGCGCGACGGGGTTGACCGGCCGGTCGATCGAGCCCATCGGCGTCGACTTGCGGATCACGCCCAGCGGCGAGGTCGGCGAGTACTGGCCCTTGGTGAGCCCGTAGATCTCGTTGTTGAACAGCAGGATCGTGATGTTGACGTTGCGGCGCAGGGCGTGGATGAGGTGGTTGCCGCCGATCGACAGCCCGTCGCCGTCACCCGTGACGACCCACACGTCCAGGTCCGGGCGGCTGATCGCGAGGCCGGTCGCGATCGCCGGCGCGCGCCCGTGGATCGAGTGGATCCCGTAGGTGTCCACGTAGTACGGGAAGCGCGACGAGCACCCGATCCCGGACACGAACACGGTCGACTCCGGCCGGGCGCCGAGCTCCGGCAGCAGGTTCTGCACCGCGGCGAGGATCGCGTAGTCGCCGCAGCCCGGGCACCAGCGGACCTCGCGGTCCGAGGTGAAGTCCTTGCGGGTCAGGCCGGTCTGCTGGTTGCCGGTCATCGCGCCACCTTCCCGTTGCCGTGCCCGGCCGTCGCGGCGAGACCGACGCCGAAGCCGAGCGTGTTGATCGCCTCCACCAGCTCCGCCGACGAGAAGGGCTGGCCGGTGACCCGGTTGTGGCTCTGTACGTCCACGAGCGTGCGAGCCCGCAGCAGCATCGCCAGCTGCCCGGTGTTGTTCTCCGCGCAGACGACCCGCCCGTAGCGCCGCAGGATGTCGGGCAGGTCGTGCGGGAGCGGCGCGAGGTGGCGCAGATGGACCCGCGCGACCTGCTGCCCGCGCTTGCGCAGCTCGTGGCACGCCGCCAGCAGCGGCCCCTCCGTCGAGCCCCAACCGACGACCAGGACGTCGGCCTCGCCGCTGGGATCCTCCACCACCGTCGGCGGCAGTGCCTCGGCGACCTTCTCCACCTTGGCGGCGCGCAGGTCGGTCATGCGCTGGTGGTTGCTGGCCTCGTAGTTGATGTGGCCGGTGACGTCCTCCTTCTCCAACCCCCCGATGCGGTGCTGGAGGCCCGGCGTGCCCGGTACCGCCCACGGTCGGGCGAGGGTCTCCGGGTCGCGCAGGTAGGGCAGGAACTGCCCGTCCTCGCCGTTCGGGGCCGTCGTGAACGACACGCGCAGGTCGGGCAGGTCGTCGATCTCCGGCAGACGCCACGGTTCCGCGGAGTTGGCGAGGTAGCCGTCGGACAGCAGCACGACCGGCGTGCGGTAGATCAGCGCGATCCGGCAGGCCTCGAGGGCGGCGTCGAAGCAGTCGGCGGGCGAACTGGCGGCCACGACCGGCATGGGCGCCTCGCCGTTGCGGCCGTGGAGCACCTGCAACAGGTCGGACTGTTCGGTCTTGGTCGGCAGGCCGGTGGAGGGACCGCCGCGCTGCACGTCGACGACGACCAGCGGCAACTCGGCCGCCAGCGCCAGACCCATCGCCTCGGACTTCAACGCGATGCCCGGGCCGCTGGAGGCCGTGACCGCCAGCGCACCACCGAACGCGGCCCCGATGACCGAGCCGATCGCCGCGATCTCGTCCTCGGCCTGGAAGGTCGACACGCCGAAGTGCTTCTGGCGCGAGAGCTCGTGCAGGATGTCCGACGCGGGGGTGATCGGGTACGAGCCGTAGAAGAGCGGCAGCCCGGAGCGCACGCTGGCGGCGACCAGGCCGTAGGCCAGGGCCTGGTTGCCGGTGATGTTGCGGTAGCGCCCGGGCGCGAGCTTGGCGGCCTTGACCTCGTAGGTGTAGGTGAAGGCCTCGGTCGTCTCGCCGTAGTTGCGCCCGGCGTGCAGGGCCGCCACGTTCGCGCGTGCCAACGCGGGCCGCTTGGCGAACTTGGTCTGCAGCCACTGCTCGGTGTCGTCGAGCGGGCGGTGGAACATCCACGACACGAGGCCGAGCGCGAACATGTTCTTGCAGCGCTCGGCCTCCTTCTTGTTGAGCTCGCCCGCCTCGACCTGCTGCTCCAGCGCCCGCAGCGTCAGGTCGGTGAGCGCGACCTCGTGGACCTGGTAGTCCGTCAGCGAGCCGTCCTCGAGCGGGTTGGTCTCGTACCCGGCCTTCTGCAGGTTGCGCTTCTCGAACGCGTCCTTGTTGACGATCAGCGTCCCGCCGGGCTTGAGCGCCTCGAGGTGCTTGAGCAGGGCCGCCGGGTTCATCGCCACCAGGACGTCGGGCCGGTCGCCCGGGGTGTGGATGTCCTGGTCGGAGAAGTGCAGCTGGAACGAACTGACGCCGGCCAGCGTGCCCGCGGGGGCGCGGATCTCCGCCGGGAAGTCCGGCAGGGTGGCGAGGTCGTTGCCGGCCAGGGCCGACTGGGTCGTGAAGCGGTCTCCCGTCAGCTGCATGCCGTCACCGGAGTCGCCGGCGAAGCGGACGACGGCGTTGGACAGCTGGACACGCTGACGGTTCGCGGTCTGGGTCATGTGCGGTTGTCCTCCCGAGCCGCGACCCCTGGCGGCTCCCGACGCGGCCGCGGCCCCGACAGCCTGCCACCTCGGACGCCGTGCTGCCCAACAGGCCCGCCCGGAAGACCTAGAACGCACGACGCGGCCGCGACCACCACAACGGGCGGCGGTGGTCGGCCGCGTCGGCGTCAGCCGCAGACGCTCTTGAGCAGCGGGTAGGGATTGATGGCCGACCCGCCGCCGGGATGCAGCTCGAAGTGGATGTGCGGGGTGCCGCGGGCGTTGCCGGTGTCGCCGTTGGTCGCCACCTGCTGACCGGCCGACACCCGGGCCCCGTTGCCGACGGTGTGGCTCTGCAGGTGCATGTACCAGTACTGGTTGCCGTCGTCGCCACGCAGGATCGCCCACAGCCCGGCGCTGGGACCGGGGCTCTGGATCGACCACGTGCCGCTGGTGATCGCGCGCACCGGGATCCCGTAGGGCCCCAGGATGTCCGTGCCGCGGTGCGAGCGCCCGCCCGAGCGCGGCGCACCCCAGGTGTCGGTGAAGTGACGCGGGTGGTCCAGCGGACAGGCCTTGCCGCCGGAGCCGACGCCGCCACCGCCGCCACCGCTGCTGCCGCCACCGCCGCTGCCGCCGCCGCTGCCGCCGCTGCCCGACGACGTACGGGTGGTGGCCGCGGACCGGCGTTCCCGCTCCTCGCGTTCCCGCCGTTCGCGCTCCTCGCGTTCGCGGCGCTCGCGCTCGAGACGTTCGCGGCGTTCGCGCTCGAGACGTTCGCGTTCGGCGCGCTCCTGGGCGGTCAGTCGGGCCTCGAGTTCCTTGGCCTCCTCGAGGTCCCGGGTCAGCGACGCCGCCACCTCGGCCTGGCGTTCCTGCGCGGCCTCGAGGTCACGGGTGCGCTCGTCCAGGCGCCCCTGCGCGGCCTCCAGCCGGGTCCGCGTCGCCGTGAGCATCTCGCCGTGGGACCGGTCGCCGGCCACCAGCCGGTGCACCGTCTGGGCGCGCGACAGCGCGGCGGACGGCTCGTCGCTGGCCAGGAACACCGCGAGCGGGTCGAGGTTCGCGCCGTGCATGTACGAGCCGCGCACGCGCACGGCGATCAGGTCCGTGACGGCTCGCAGCTCGGCCGCCAGCTCCTGCACCTCGGCGGTCAGCTCGTCACGCTCGGCCTCGAGCTCGGCCATGCGGACCTGCAGTTCGTCGAGCTCCGCGGCGGCCTCGGCCAACCTCGACTCGATCGCCGCCCGCTGCGCGGCCGCCTCGGTGCGTCGCTCACGGAGCTCCTCGAGCGACTGGGCCCCCGCCTGCGTCGCGACCAGCGGCGTCAGCAGGAAGGCGGCCAATACCGCCGTTCCTCCCCGCAGGCGCACCCGGGACGCGGTCGACCGGCGACTCACGTGCTTCCTCTCTGCATGACGACGCACACGACCGCCGCGAGAGCCTAGTCGCGCCCGATCGCACCACGACAGCCCCTGCGAGCGACCGCACGCGCGACGGCCACCACCGCTCGGCCGGCGCGGCGCGATCAGCGCACGTTCTCCGGCGAAGTCGCATCAGACCCTTGTCGGCCCCTGTCGGCACGCTTAGTGTCCTGCCACGTCGTTCGCGCCTTTCGGGCGCCCACGACGGCCCGCGGAGAAGTCGGATTCACCGCGGACAGACCGCGACGAGTCACCCACGACACCGGCGAAGGAGGGACCGATGATGACCAAGCGAATCGACGCTGGTACCGGCGCCCTCGCCGGCCGTCCTGCCGTGCTCGCTCGCACCGGAGTGTAGGCACCACTCCCCTCGGAACCTCGAGCGAGCCGGCGGATCTCCCGCCGGCTTTTTCGTGTCCCGAATACCGGTTCCTCACCCGGTCCGGTGCGGTCCTCGACCTTCTCTAGCGTCGAGATCGACCCGCCGCCAAACGCGTCCTTCGCCCGAAGGCGCGACCGTCACACCGACCCCACGAGGTCCTCCCATGCACCCCGAACTGACCCATCTCGAAGCCCAGCTGCGCGTCCGTGACGACCTGAACGACTTCGCGGTCCGCAGACAGCATCCTCGACGCCCACGCCCACCCTCTCGGGTGCGCGTCGCCGTGGCGTCCCAGCTGGTGCGCCTGGCGGCGCGCGTCGCCGACGAGCCCGCCCACGTCCTGGCGCGCCGCGTCTGACGACGAGGTACCGCCGCGGCCGAGTTCCCGGTCGACTTCCCCGCCACCCGCGAGCACGTCAGCTCGCGGGTGGCGGCCGGGACCCGGCCGCGGCGGCGTCGTCGGTCAGTCGACGTTGGAACCCGCGTCGACCGACGCGACCCGTTCGAGCTCGGTCTTCGGGGCGATGCGCCACAGCCTGGCGGCCGCCGTGTCCCAGTCCTCGAGGACGCGCGACGCGCGGGCCGAACCGGTCAGCGTCGCGTGGTGCTCGACCAGCTCGCGCACCTGTGCCAGCTGTCCGCCGTTGGGCCGGTGCGCCTCGACGAGCTGCCGGTTGACGTGCGCCAACAGGTCGCCGTCGACGTCCAGCACGTAGCACTCGCCGCCGCTCATGCCCGCACCGACGTTCTGCCCCGTCGGTCCGAGGACCACGACGGTGCCGCCGGTCATGTACTCGCACGCGTGGTCGCCGGTCCCCTCGACGACGGCGGTGGCGCCGGAGTTGCGGACCGCGAACCGTTCGCCCGCACGCCCGGCGACGAACAGTTCGCCGCTGGTGGCCCCGTACAGGACGGTGTTGCCGACCAGCACCGGGTCGCCGACGTCGTCGTGCGGCGCCCGGATGACGATGCGGCCGCCGCCGAGCCCCTTGCCGACGTAGTCGTTGGCCTCCCCGTCGAGGACCAGCTCGACCCCGCGGCTGGTGAACGCGCCGAACGACTGGCCGGCCGTGCCGGTGAAGCGCAACCGCGCCAGGCCCTGCGGGGCGTGGTCGCCGAACTCCAACCCGACCGCACCGCCGATGCGGGCGCCGACGGTGCGGTCCGCGTTGGCGATCTCGTAGGTGTACTCCGTGATGCCGCCGAGGAAGACCGTCTCCAGCGCGTCGTCGAACACGCGGTCGCCCAGCTCGCTGCGCGGGTCCTGGATGGGCTCACGGGCCACGAAGCGCCGCTCGCCGATGCCCGGATCCACCAGCAGCGGGCGCACGTCCAGCCGTGCGGCGCGCCCCGCGAGGTCGTCGCGCGGCTCGAGCAGGTCGACCCGCCCGATGGCGTCGTCGAGGCTGCGCAGCCCGAGCTCGGCGAGCAGGTGACGGACCTCCTCGGCGACCATGAGCAGGTAGCCGGCGACCATCTCCGGGGTGCCGACGAACTTGTCACGCAGGTCCCGACGCTGCGTCGCGATGCCGACCGGGCAGGTGTCGCGGTGGCAGGCGCGCGCCATGATGCAGCCCTCGGCGAACAGCGCGGCCGTCCCGAACGAGTACTCGTCGGCGCCCAGCAGCGCGGCCTTCAGGACGTCGTGGCCGGTCTTGAACCCGCCGTCGACGCGCAGCCGCACCCGGCCGCGCAGCCCGTTCGCCCGCAACGTCTGCTGCACCTCGGCCAGGCCGAGCTCCCACGGCATGCCGGCGTGCTGGATCGACGACAGCGGCGACGCGCCGGTCCCACCGTCGTTGCCCGACACGTGGATCGAGTCGGCCAGCGCCTTGGCGACACCGGCGGCGATCGTGCCGATCCCGGCGGCGGCCACCAACTTGACGTCGACCTGCGCCTCGGGGTTGACCTGCTTGAGGTCGAAGATCAGCTGGGCCAGGTCCTCGATGGAATAGATGTCGTGGTGCGGCGGCGGGCTGATGAGGGTGACGCCCGGCGTCGTGTGCCGCAGCCGGGCGATCTCGTCGGTCACCTTGTGACCGGGGATCTGGCCGCCCTCACCGGGCTTGGACCCCTGCGCCATCTTGATCTGCACGACCTCGGCGTTCGCGAGGTACTCCGGGGTGACGCCGAACCGGCCGGACGCGACCTGCTTGATGCGGCAGTCGAGGTCGCGAGCGGTGCCGCGCGTACGGAAGCGAGCGGGGTCCTCGCCCCCCTCACCGGAATTGGCGCGGCCGCCGATCAGGTTCAGCGCCGCCGCCAGGGTCTCGTGCGCCTCGGCCGACAACGCGCCGTGCGACATCGCCCCGGTGGAGAAGCGCCGCGCGATCTCGTGGGCCGACTCCACCTCGTCCAGCGGGACGGCGCCGCCGGTCGCGCGGGGCCGCAGGAAGTCACGTGGATAGGCGGCAGGGCGGGACCGGACCGTCTCCGAGAAGACCTCGTACAGGTCCCAGCGGCCCTGCTCCGACGCGGCGCGCAGTACCTGGGCGGTGCGCCCGTCGACCTGGTCGGCCCCCGCGCCCGGGAGCACGTCCTGGGCGCCGGCACCGTCCACCACGAACGGGTCCGTCTTCGGCCGCCGACCGAGGCCCAACACGTCGTGCAGCGCGTCGATCACCGGCTTGTTCATGTCGTGGAACTCGCCGCCCTTGCGCCACTTGATGATGCCGGGACTGGGCAGGTCGGGCAGGTCGTCGTCCGCGACGCGGAACGCCTCGGCGTGCTGGCCGAGCACGTCCTGGGCGAGGTCGTCCAGGGTCAGGCCACCCAGCGTCGAGACGGTGCCGGTGAAGCACCGGTCGATCACGTCCGGGCCCAGCCCCAACGCCTCGAAGATCTGGGCGCTGCGGTAGCTGTCGAGCACCGAGATGCCCATCTTCGACATGATCTTGAGCACGCCGTCCTCGACGGCGGTGCGATAGCGCTCCTGGGCGACGCTGGCCGTGGGGTTGTCGCCGCCGATGCGGCCCTCGTCGGCCAGGTCGGCGATCGTCTGCAGCACGAGCCGCGGCACGATCGCGTCGGCGCCGTAGCCGAGCAGCGTCGCGGCGTCGTGGGTCTCGCGCGCCTCGTCGGTCTCCGCGACGATCGAGGTACGGGTGCGCAGGCCCTCGTCGAGCAGGTGGTGGTGCACGGCGCCGACCGCCAGCAGGATCGGCACCCGGCAGCGCTCCTCGTCCACGCCGGCGTCGGACACGACGACGATGCCGGCGCCAGTGCGTACGTGCGCTGCCGCCTCGCGACCGAGCCGCTCCAGCGCAGCCCGCAGACCGGTCGTGCCGTCGGCCACCGGGAAGGTGGCGTCGACCGCCTGCACCCCGAACGGGATGTCCGGGTCGAGCACGATGCGCTGCAGCCCTTCCGGGTACAGGAAGAACGACCCCAGCTCCAGCAGCCGGGCCGCCTCGGGCCGTTCGGTGAGGATCGGCTCGCGCGGACCGAGCAGGGTGCGCAGGCTCATGACCTGCGACTCGCGGTAGTGGTCGATCGGCGGGTTGGTGACCTGGGCGAAGCGTTGCTTGAGGTAGTGCGACACCGGCCGGCGGACCTGGCTGAGCGGCTCGATGGGCGTGTCGTCGCCCATGGACGAGATCGTCTCCTTGCCCTGCGTCGCCATCGGACGCAGGATCGAGATGATCTCCTCCTTGGAGAAGCCGAACGCGAGCTGCCGGCGCTGCAGGTCCGCCGGCGCGCCCTCCACCGGCAGCCCGACGCGGGCCTGGCGCAGATGCTCGTGCAGCCACGTCCCGTAGGGCCGTCGACGGCCGAGCTGCTGCTTGATCTCCAGGTCCTCCTGCAGCCCGCCCTCGTCGGGGTCGACGCACAGCATCTGGCCCGGCCCGAGCCGCTCGCGGCGGATGCCGCCGTGATGGCCGTCGTCGTCGGTGGGCAGCGAGGTCCGCACGGCGCCGACCTCGGAGGCGGCGACGACGGTGCCGTCCTCGCAGACGTGGTAACGCAGCGGCCGCAGGCCGTTGCGGTCCAGCGTCGCGCCCACGCGCCGCCCGTCGGTGAAGATCAGGCCGGCGGGGCCGTCCCACGGCTCGACGAGGCCGGCGTGGTAGCGGTAGAAGTCGCGAATCTCCGGGTCGAGGTCGCGGCGGGCCTCCCACACCTGCGGGACCAGCATCGCCTGCGCGTGACGGACGTCACGGCCCGCACGCACCAGCAGCTCCAGCGCCTGGTCGAGCTTGGCGGAGTCCGACTGGTCGTCGTCGACCACCGGCGCGAGCAGCTGCGGCTCCACCCAGTCGGTGCCGTCGATCGACAGCGCCCCCTCGACGAGCTGGCCCTCGCGCGCCCGCATCAGGTTGCCGTTGCCGGCGATGGTGTTGATCTCGCCGTTGTGGCACAGCATCCGGAACGGCTGGGCGCGCTCCCAGCTGGGCGTCGTGTTGGTGGAGAAACGCGAGTGGAAGACCGCCAGGGCGGAGGTGAACCGCTCGTCACGCAGGTCCGGGTAGAAGGCGTCGAGCTGGTCGGCGTCGGCCATCGCCTTGTAGGTGACGGTCACGAACGAGCACGAGGCGGCGTAGAAGCGCATGCCGCCGGCCTCGCAACGCTTGCGGGCACGCCGACGCAGGCGGTAGGCGACCCGCTCGGCCTCACGGTCGTCCAGGCGCGCCTGCCCGCTGGCGGGGCGGACGAACAGGGCCTGGACCAGCGCGGGCTGGACGGCGGCGGCCATCTCGCCGATGAGGCTGGGATCGTTCGGCACGTCACGCCAGCCGAGGAAGCGCACGCCCTCGCTGGCGCAGGCCTTTTCGAACGCGTCACGCGCGCCGGCCCGGTCCTGCTCGGCCGCGGCGTCGTCGCCGGGGGTGAGGAACAGGAACGCGAGCCCGAGGTCGGCCGCGTCGACGTCGTCGGCGCCCAACTCCGCGGCCCAGTCGGCCGCCAGCTCACGCGGGATCTGGGTGAGCACGCCCGCACCGTCGCCGGACAGCCCGTCGGCGGCGACGGCCCCGCGGTGCTTCACACCGCACAACCCCTGCAGCGCCAGGGCGACGATGCTGCGTCGTGGCCGACCGTCGACATGGGCGACGAAGCCGATCCCACACGCGTCGCGTTCGCCACGCGGGTCGAACGCCGTGGCACGGGCGTCACGACGGCCGGTCGGGGGGGCCGGCGCCAAAGGGATCGACGTCACGTCGGACACGCTGGAACTCCTGCTCGAGGTGCCGGGGCACCGGGACGGGCACGTGCTGCGACGCCGAGCAGGGCCACCGAGGTGGTCCAGGGATGCGGACGCGAAAAACGGCGCCCCGCCAGGTGTCGGGAGCGCCGTTGCTCTGCCGGGGAGCGTAACGGGCGACTCGGCTGATTGTCCATCCCGACGAATCGGACGGCTGACCGGACGAGGCGGCCGGGCCGGATGCGTGCCCGCGCCGATGTCACCGCTGCCATCATGCGCCTCGACCCAGGAGGCCGATTGAGCAGCCAGTCGGACCCGGCGCCCTCACCTGTTCCCGTGCTCACGGGGCCGAGGTGGGACGGCCCGTCGCCAGCCCCCGCGATCGACGTCGCGGTCGCCGTCGAGGACGCCGCGACGGAGTTGGCGCGCCTGCTGGCGCAGGTGACACCCGCCGACCACGAGGCCCACGGACGGGCGTCGCGGCATCTCGCCCGGCTCGCGACCCCACCCGGGGCGCTGGGGCACCTGGCGAACCTGGCCCTCGAACTCGCGTGCCTGACGGGGCATCCGCCGCCGGTCCCCTCCCGCCCGGCCCTGCTGCTCGCGGCCGGCGACCACGGCGTGCACCGGCACGGGGTGACGCCCTGGGCGCAGTCGACGACGCGGCGGCTGGCCGAGGCGGCGTTGGCGGGGCGCGCCGGGGTGTCCACCGCGGCCAGGACCGTCGGCGCACGGGTGTGCGTGCTCGACGTCGGGCTGGTCCAGCCGATCGCCGCGCACCCGGCATTGGTCGTCGCGCCGGTCGTGCGAGGCACCAGCGACCTCCACGAGCAGGATGCGATGTCCGTGGTCCAAGCCCGCCGCGCGCTCCTGCTCGGGGCGCGGCTGGCAGCGGGGCTCATGGCCGACGGTGCCGACCTGCTGGTGCTGGGTGACCTGGGCGTCGGCAACGCGACGGCCAGCGAGGCGCTAGTGGCCGCCACGACCGGTGTCGATCCGGACTACCTCACGGGTCGGCCCGTCAACGGCGCGGCCGAGCACGTCGCCGTCCGGCGGCAGGTCCTGCGCACCGCGATCCGTCGCGTCGGCCTGCGCTCGCCGCTCCAGACGCTGGCGGGGCTGGGCGGGGCCGAGCACGCGGCGCTGGTCGGCGCGATCCTCGCGGCGGCCGGACGACGCGTGCCGGTGCTGCTCGACGGTCTCGCGGACGCGGCCGCGGCCCTGATCGCGGTCGGGCTCGCCCCCGACGCCGGGCAGGCCCTGATCGTCGGTAGCGTCTCGCCCGAGCCGGCCGCCCGCATCGCGGTCGGTCACCTCGGTCTGCGACCGCTGCTCGACCTCGACGTCCGCCTGGGTGACGGCACCGGGGCACTGCTGGCGGTGCCGGCGGTGCAGGCGGCGGCCCGGCTGCTGCACGACGTCGCCACGCTCGAGGAAGCCGGGCTGGCGACGTGACGGGGCCGCTTCGTGCGCACCGGCACGGCAGGTCTAACGTTGCCGGCCCTGACCGCGACGAAAGGACACCGGGTGAGCGTGCGGACCGAACGCCGTGACGACGGGGTCGCGATCCTGACCCTGGACGACCCGGACCGCCGCAACGCCATGACGGTCGAGATGGGCGACGCGCTGCGCGAGGCGGCCGCGGAACTGCAGGACGACCGGGGCCTGCGCGCCGTCGTCCTCACCGGCGCCCCACCGGCGTTCTCGGCCGGCGGCGACCTCGGCATGCTCGAGGACCTCTCACGTCGGACCCGCGAGGAGGGGTTCGACGCCACCGACCACATGCGTGACTTCTACCGCCGGTTCCTGAGCGTGCGCGACCTGCCGGTACCGGTCGTCGCGGCCATCAACGGGCACGCGGTCGGCGCCGGTCTGTGCGTCGCCCTGGCCTGCGACCTGCGGGTCGTCGCCGAGGACGCCAAGGTCGGGCTGAACTTCTCCCGGCTCGGGCTGCACCCGGGCATGGGTGGCTCCTGGTTCCTGGCGCGGGCCGTGGGGCCGCAACGGGCGGCGGCATGGCTCTACACGGGCCGGCTGGTCTCCGGGCGCGAGGCCGCCGACGCCGGGCTGGCGCTGGAGGCCGTCCCGGTCGACGAGGTACTGCCACGGGCCATCGCGCTGGCCGAGGAGATCGCCGCCGCCTCCCCGGTGACCGTCCGGCAACTGAAGCAGACCCTGGCCACGACCGCGGACGCCGACCTCGACGCGGCGCTGGCACGCGAGGCCGCGTGCCAGGCGGTCAGCTACGGCAGCGACGACCTGGTGGAAGGCCTCGCCGCCGGCCGCGAGCGCCGCGCCCCCCGGTTCGCGGGCCACTGACCACGGCACCGGCGTGAGGGACCGGGTGGCCGGTCTTGGCGAAGCCGCGACGCCGGTCAGCGCTACAGGTCGGGACGCGCTTCGAGTTCTCCATCGGCGATGGCCTGACGGTGACGGTCGAGGTCCCGCTCGTTCTGGTCCGCGTAGCGCCGGGCGAAACGGATGTCGACACCGGCTTTCATGTCCCGCAACTGGCGCCAGTAGTAGTGCCGGCCGGTGACCGTGCTGCTCCACCCGAGGAAGATGTCGCTGGCGGCCTGCATCAGGAGTTGCCCCTGGACGACCCGCTGACCGTGGTGCGTATAGGCGGACCGCTGGACCACCACCTCGAGGACCGAGGCCGCCGCCTCTTTGGCCTGCAGCAGCAGCCCGACGTCGAGGTGGCCGTACCAGGTGTCCAGGAAACCCGCGCGCGCGAAGTCGCCCATCGCCAGCCGGGCCGCCGCCACGGTGGACACGAGCTCGGCGCGCTGCGCCGGCGGGAACTGCCGCAGCCGGCCGGCGATCTCGAAGCTGGTGGCCAGACGCTTGACGTCCCACTCCCATGGGCCGGGCAGCGTCTCGTCGAAGTCGTTGAGGTCGAACACGAGCCGCCGCTCCGGGCTCGCGTGGACCCGCAGTTGGCGAGGTGCGCGTCGCCGCACGATTGGACCTGGAAGCCGGTCGTCGGAGTCACGGCGAGGTCGTGTGTGCCATGATCGCCCCCGCTCCCCGATAGGAGGCGAACGGGTCGGCGGTCATCCGGCCGTGCCGGATCGGGACGAGGCCGGGGATCCGCGTGGCGTCCTGCTCGCGGAGGACCGCGACGGGGTCACCCCGCTGCGATGGTGCGTCCCACTCGGCGTGGTCGCGGCGGCGGACCGACTGGCGGGCGGCGCGGCCCGCCGACGACGCATGGATGGCACGGTCGTCCCCGTCAGCGAGCAAGCGGCTCCCCGTTTCCCGATCACGATCGTCTGCACTCGGCGGGGCGCCGCGGACTGCGCCGCCGTCACACACCCGCAGGATCGGGCTCTACGCGTCGGACGTCGTCTCCACCCACGGGCGGGTGGTCGAGCCAGCGAGGCGTCACTCCTTGGCGCTGCGCCAGGCGGTCCGGTACCCGACACGTCCGCCGGCGCGCAGGATCGAGCCCTCGTACAGGCGGGCGGCCAGCAACGTGAGCAGGGCGGCGCTCACCAGCACCACCGCGCCCGAGAGCACCGCCTCCCACAGGGGCAGCTCGACGAGGGCGAGACGCACCGGCACCACGAACGGGGCGGAGAAGGGCACGTAGGTGGCGACCACGGCCAGGGTGCTGTCCGGTGCGTTCAAGGTCGGGAACGCCAGCATGAAGGCGACGATCAGGATCGCCCACAGCGGCATGACCACCGCCTGCAGGTCCTCGATCCGCGACGCCATGGCGGCCAGGCCGCCGGTCACGCCCGCGTACAACGCGAAGCCGAGCACGAAGAACACGATCACCGACGCGACCGCCGCGCCGACGCCGGGCGGCAGCAGGTCGGGGTCGCGCACCAGCAGGAACACGAGCGCCGGCGCGACGATCGTGACGACCTGGGCCGTGCCGACGATCCCCAGGCCCAGCAGCTTGCCGCCGAGGAGCTGCCGCGGCGGCACGGCCGGCAGCATCAGCTCGACGACCCGGGAGCCCTTCTCCTCGATGACCCCGGTCGCGACGATCTGGGCGAAGAAGATCAGCGCGAGGTAGAGGAAGAACGACCCGACGTAGGCGACCGCGAACCGGGCACCGGCGGTCTCCGCGTCGACACCCGTGCCCGTCTCCACGATGTCCACCGGCACCGGCCTGGCATCCAGGGCCGTGCCGACCAGACCCGGATCGGCGCCGGCCGCCTCGAGCTCCTCGGCGACGCCGAGCGCTTCCGTGACCCCGAAGGGCACGGCCGGCGTGAACGGCCCGGCCGGCGTGGGTGCCAGCACCCGGGCGCCGTCGTCCACGATCGCGAAATCGGCTCCCTGTGCGATGGCCTGTCGGGCCGCGGCCTCGTCGGTCACCTGGCGGTAGGTCGGCTCCTGACCGACACGGGTGGCCAGCGCAGAGCGGGCCGCCTCCGAGAGTTCCCCGACGACGGCGACCTCCAGCCCGCTCGCGGCCGTTCCGGGCGCGGCGTCGGTGTCGCGGTCGCCGCCGAACAGGTCACCGCCGTTGGAGAACAGCACCGCGCCGACGAGCACCACGACGGCCAGCAGCACAGTGGTGCCCACCAACGCCTTCGACCGCACCCGTTGGCGGATCTCGCGGCCGGCCACGAGCAGGACCTGTCGGGTACGCATCAGGCCGGCTCCCCCACCGCGTCGCGGAACAACTCGGACAGTCTGGGTGGCTCGAGGCTCATCTGCAGGACCGGCCCGCTGCGTCGTGCGTGCTGGAGGACCCCGACCGCGTCGACGTCGTCCCCGAGTACGAGGGTCACCTCGCCGTCGCGGCGGGCCACCACCTGCACGTCGTCCGGGACGTTGGCGAGCCACCCGTCGTCGCCCTCGACGACGATGCGCAGCCGTGTCGGGCCGCGGCGTTTCAACTCGCGGACGTCACCGTGCAGGACCGTCCGGCCCCGGCTGACGATGGCGACCGTGGTGCACAGGTCCTCGACCAGGTCGAGCTGGTGGGACGAGAACACGACGGCGGCGCCACGCTCGGCCTGCTCGCGCAGCAGCGCCGACATCGTGTCGACGGCCAGCGGGTCGAGGCCGCTGAACGGCTCGTCGAGCACGAGCAGTTCCGGCCCGTGGACCAGGGCGGCCGCGAACTGCACCCGCTGCTGGTTGCCGAGGCTCAACGCCTCCGTCGGGTCACCGATCCGCTCGGCGAGACCCAGCTTGTCGAGCAGGGCCTCGACCCGCTCGATGGCCTGGCCCTTCGACAGCCCGTGCAGGCGGGCGAAGTAGGCCAACTGCTCGCCGATCGGCATCTTGGCGTAGAGCCCCCGCTCCTCGGGGAGGTAGCCGGTGGCGGCCCGCATCTCCGCGGTGATCGGCGCACCGTTCCAGCGCACCTCGCCACCGTCGAGCCGGGTCACGCCCAGCACGGCGCGCATGGCGGTGGTCTTGCCGGCACCGTTGGGGCCGAGGAAGCCGCACAACTCCCCCGGCCGGACGGCGAACGAGAGGTCGTCCAGCGCCACGACGTCGCCGAAGGCGCGCCGCAACCCATCGAGTTCCAGCACGTCGCCACGCCCCTGCTACCGGCCGGTCCCTGGAGGCGGGACCCTAGGCAGGGGCGGGTGCCGGCGCCAATCGGCAGCGGGCACCGCAGGCCGCAGGGCCCCGGTCAGCCCGCGAGGGCCTCGCCCAGCAGCGTGCGCGCGATGACCCGGAGGGCCAGCACCTCGTCGGCGCCCTCGAAGATCGACAGCACACGGGCGTCGACGAACAGGCGCGAGACCGTGTACTCCTCGGCATAGCCGTAGCCGCCGTGGATCTGCTGGGCCTCACGGGTGACCCATTCCGCGACCCGGCACGACAGCTGCTTGACCTGGCTCGCCGCCAGCTGCGCGCCCTCGTCGCCGCGCGCCAGCTGGCGGGCCACGTCGGTCGCGAAGACCCGGCAGGCCGCGATGACCGCCGCCATCCGGGCGAGCTTGATGCGGTTGAGTTCGTAGGCGGCCAGCGGCGTGTCGAAGACGTGCCGTTCCTTGGCGTAGCCGGTCGCGTGCTCCAGCGCCGACTGCATCACGCCGAGGGCCCGCGCGGCGGTCTGCAGGCGGGCGTTCGCGAACGCCTGCATCTGCAGGTAGAACCCGCGTCCGAGCCCGTCGTCCTCGCCGATCAGGTTGGCGTGCGGCACGCGCCAGCCGTCGAAGCTGATCTCGAAGGAGTGCATGCCGCGGTAGCCGAGCGTCGGGATGGCGCGGGCGTCCATGCTCCCGCCGCCGTCACCGTCCTGCTCGGCCCGCCACTCGTGGCCGGCGAAGGCCGGCTTCTCGACCACGAACAGGCTCAGGCCCCGGTGGCCGAGCGAGCGGTCCGGGTCGGTGCGCGCGAGCACCAGCAGGTACTCGGCGCGGCCACCGAACGTGCACCAGGTCTTCACCCCGTTGATGACCCAGTCGTCGCCGTCGCGGGTGGCGGTGACCTTGACGCCGGCGACGTCCGAGCCGTGGTCGGGCTCCGTGACGGCGACCCCGCACATCTTCTCGCCGGACGCGATGGCGGGCAGCCAGGTCGCCTTCTGCTGCTCCGTGCCGCCCTTCAGGATGGCGGTGCCGATGATCTCCGGGCGGGTGATCAGCGAGCCGGCGACGCCCAGGGAGCCGCGCGAGAGCTCCTCGGTGACCAGCACCATGTTGAGCAGTTCGTCCTCGCCGCCGGCCGAGAACCCGCCGTAGGCCTCGGGGATGGACAGCGCGAAGCAGCCGAGCTCGGCCAGGCCGGCGATGACCTCCTCGGGGATGTCCTGGTCGTGGCGGTGCACCTCTTCGGCGACCGGGACGACCTTGTCCTCCGCGAACCGGCGGAAGGTCTGGCGCACCATCTCCAGTTCCTCGGCGAGGTGGCGCGGTCCGGCCTCACCGGTGGCCAGCACCCGCTCGGCGAGGTCGTCGAGGAAGCCCGGATCGCGCCCGGCGGCCAGTGCCTCGGCGGCCTCGCCCAGCACGTCGACGTCGAGCCCCCAGTGGGCGGCCCGCCCGGCGACGCGCGCCTGCAGGTCGGCGGCCACGTCGGCGGCATAGGCGAGCGCGAGTGCCGCCTCCTGCTCGCCCTGCTCACCGTAGGTCAGCAGGTGCCGGGCAGCGGCGACGGCCGACGCGAGCGAGGCGAGGTCGTAGGCGACGGTCTGGTGTTGGTCGAGCAGGCCGGTGCTGATCCGGCCGTCCTTCTCGCTACGGGCGGCCAACGACGCGGCGGCGGTGTCCACCGCGTCCTGCAGGGCCGAGACCAGCGTGCGGGCGTGATCGAGATGGGACACGGGAGCGCTCCTTCGCCGGTCGCCCGCAGGGAGGCGGGGACCGCCAGAGCCTGCCATCCCGGATCGGCCGGCTCCAAGCCCACACGACGGCAGGATCCCCACCGGCGATCCGCCCCATCGAGCCTCGTCGGCAGTGATACTCGAACCCGACCCCGGTGGCGCGACGAGGAGGACCTCATGACCTACGTGGGAACCGGCGAGACCGACGCGCGGCTCGCCCCGCCGGCTCAGGTCCTCGACCTCGGCGCGACGCGGGTCCGGGTGCTGGCCGACGTGGCGGCGACCGATGGTCGCTACTCGCTGTACGGGCTGGACCTGCCGGCGGACGGTGGTACGGCCACGCCGCACTTCCACCGCACCTTCTCCGAGTCGTTCCTGGTGCTGGACGGCGAGGTGGAGCTCTACGACGGCCGCGAGTGGGTGGCGGTCGGCGCCGGCGCGCACCTGTACATCCCGCCCGGCTCCGTGCACGGCTACCGCAACCACAGCGGACAGCCGGCATCGATGCTGATGCTGACCTGCCCGGGGGCCCGGCGGGAGGACTACTTCGCCGCGCTGGCGGAGATCGCCGCCGGTGGGCGGCGCCCCTCGCCCGAGGAGTGGACGGCGCTGCTGGCCGCCCACGACCAGTACAGCGTCTGACGGCAACGCAGCCGGCAACGCCGGAGACGGACGACGACGGTCGACGACAGCCGGTGGCGGGGCTACGCGGCGTCGGCGGCCAGCAGCGCCGCGCCGATGGCCCCACCTTCGTCGCCGAGTTGTGCCGCGACCACGCGCACCCGGGGCGGCTGGAGGAACAGGTGGGGGCGCATGGCGGCGTCGACCTGCATCCGGAAGCGCTCGCCGAACCGGTCGGCGAGCCCGCCGCCGAGTACCACGACGTCGACGTCCAGCAGGTTGACGGCGCTGGCGATGCCGGCACCCAGGGCCTCGATGGCGTCGTCCAGCAGGTCGGCGACCAGCGGGTCACCGCGGTCGTAGGCCTCCTGGAACACCCCGGAGGTCGGCCGGGACTTGCCCAGTTCCTCCATGACGTCGAACAGGATGGTCGGCGTGCCGGCCGCCTTGGCCCGCTCGGCCGCCAGCGACATCGCCCGACGGCCCGCGTACGCCTCGATACAGCCCCGACGCCCGCAGGGACAGACGGCGCCGCCCTGCTGGACGACCATGTGGCCGAACTCGCCGGCGCCGCCGGCGCCGCCCTCGAACGGCCGGCCGTCGAGGATGATCCCGCCGCCGACACCGGTGCCGACGTGCACGCCGAGCACGTCGTCGGTGCCGCGTCCGGCGCCGAGCCGATGCTCGGCGACCGCGGCGGCGGTGACGTCGTTGGCCACCCGGACCTCGTGACCCACTTTCTGCTTGAACAGGTCCGCCAGCGAGAACCGCTCGAGGAAGCCGGGGACGTTGGCCGCCCCGCCGACGGTGCCGGCCATGACGATGCCGGGCGAACCGACCCCGACGCCGTCCACGTCGTCCATGGTGCGGCCCGCATCCCCGAGGGCGTCGCGGACCGCGGCGTCCATGACGTCGAGCACCCCCGTGCGGTCCCCTGTCGACGGAGTGCGCAGCTTGGCCCGTCCCAGTCGCTGTTCGCCGTCCAGCACCACCGCGTAGATGTTCGTGCCGCCCAGATCGATGCCGACCGTGACCACGCATGCCTCCGTGACGGGTGACCCGCGGCCCGTGACCGTGCCGCGGGAGGGCGCAGCCTAGCGCTCTGGCGCGATCCGGCCCCGGGTGGTGGCCTCGTCGGCCGTGCCGTCCGGCGGTGGCTCGGGCGACGATCCGGCGGTGCTCTGGCGCTCGTTCGCGCGTCGACGCCCGGCCAGGCCGAGTCCCACCGTGACGAGCACGGCACCGACCACGGCCGCCGCCGACAGCCGTTCCCCGACGACCAGCACGGCCAGCGCGGTTGCCGTCAGCGGCTCGGCCAGGGTGAGTGTCGTGGCGGTCGGTGCGTCGACGGTGCGCAGGCCGGCGGCGAAGAGCGTGTAGGCGGCCGCGATCGTGAAGATCGACAGCCACACGATCATCACGAGTCCGCGCGGTGTGACGGCCCAGCCGATGCTCTGTGGCAGCAGGGCCGGCGCCAGCAGGAGGCCGCTGGCGGCGAATGCGAGCGCCATGCCGCTGGTGCCGTCGACGCCACGTTCGACCAGTCGCTTGGACGCGACGGCGTAGGTGGCGTAGGCGGCGCCGGCCGTCAGGGAGGCGCCCACACCGAACAGGTCCACCCCGCTCGCGGCGTCGGGTCCACCGCCGAGGACCAGCAGCGCCGTTCCCGACACCGTCACCGCCGTCGCGACCAGCCACCGCAGGCCGGGCCGCCGGCCGGCGAGCGCCTCGAGCAGCCCCGCCCACACCGGTGCGCTGCCGATCGCGACCAGCGTGCCGACCGCCACCCCGGACAGCCGGATGCCGGTGAAGTAGCCGCCCTGGAAGGCCGTCATGGCGACGGCGGCCACCGCCAGCGGTCCGGGGGCGCGCCGGGCGGTGTCGACGACGACGGCCCGGCCGCGCCACAGCAGCACCGCGCCCGACAGCAGCGCGCCGCCGAGCAGGCTGCGCAGCGCGGCCACGGCCGGCGGCCACGCCTCCGGCGGCCCCAACTCCTGCGCCGCCCCTGCGGTGCCCCACAGGGTCGCTGCCGCCAGGACCAGCAGCGGGCCGCGGGCACCCGGCCCACTCACCGGCGCAGTCCCGCGGCCAGGTGCGCGACGTCCTCGGCGCTCGGCTGGAACGGCGTGTACAGGCTGACTCGGTCGGCGAGGTCGCCGTAACGGGCACGGATCGCCGCGCCGAGTCCGTCGGGGGGCGCGACGACGGCGAACGCGTGCAGCACCTCGTCGTCGACGAGTTCCGGCATCGCGTCCCACTCGCCGCGTAGCGAGCGCGTGTGGAGTTCCTCGTGCAGGTGGCCCCAGCCGTGCAGCTCGAGGACCGGCCGGTACGCGGGCGTCGACCCGTAGAAGGCCAGCTGCTGGCGCACGAATGCGTCGGCGCGGGCCACCTCGAGCTCGTCGTGGCCCGTCACGGCGAACACCGGCAGCGCCACCTCGACGTCGTCGCGGCGGCGTCCGGCACCCTCGGCGCCCGCCCCGAGTGCCGGCAGCGTGACCTCGCGCAGGTAGCGGTCGGTGGTGAAGCCGTGGCAGAGCACCCCGTCGGCCACCTCGCCGGCCACCTCGGTCATGCGCCGCCCGACCGCCGCCAGCCACACCGGCGGCGGGCCGTGCCCGTGCGCCGGCGGGGTGAAGAACGGTGTCATCAGCGTGTGCCGGTAGAACTCGCCCCGGTAGGCCAGCCGGTCGCCGGTCTCCCACGCGCTCCAGATGGCCCGCAGCGCCAGCACGAAGTCCCGCATGCGTGCCGCGGGCGCGGACCACGTCGCGCTGAAGCGCTTCTCCACGTGCGCCTTCACCTGGGACCCGAGGCCGAGCACGAAGCGTCCCCCGGTCAACGCCTGCAGGTCGTGGGCGGCCTGGGCGACGTGCATCGGCGAACGGGGGAACGCCACCGCGATCGCGGTCCCCACCTGCAGCCGCTCCGTGGCCACCCCTGCGGCCGTGCAGGCCAAGAGCGGCTCGTGGGCGGTCTCGCCCGTGAACCAGCCGTCGTAGCCGCCCACCTCCGCCGCGGCGGCGAGCCCTGCCACCTCGGCGAGGGGCGCGCCCAGGATCATGGCGTCGAGCTTCACGTCAGCCACCCACCTGGTCGGAGGCGACCGCCTGCACGCGCACCTGCCCGCGGGCGACGGGCTTGCCGTCGGACTCCCGGCTGACGACGACCTGCCACAACTGCTGGGTGCGCCCCACGTGCAGGGGCACGCCCTCCACCAGCACCCGCCCCTGCCGGTGCGGGCGGAGGAAGTCGGTCGTGTTGCTGACGCCGACGGCGAGCTCCTCGTTCGACGCAGCGTGCAGGGCGGCCCCGATCGAGGCGATCGTCTCCACGACCGCGCACCACACGCCACCGTGGACGATGCCGTAGGGCTGGTGGTGGCGTTCGTCGACGTCGAGGTGGGCCGTGACCCGCTCCAGCGACAGGGTGTCCCAGCGCAGGCCGACCACGTCGCTGGCGAAGCGGTCGGCCTCGAGCACCTCCAGCTCGTCGGCCGCGACCGTCTCGCCCACCTGCAGGCGGCCCAACAAGGTCTCGAACGCTGCCTCGGTCACCCTCGCCTCCGCTCCACGGGCCGATGTCCGGCGGCACGCTACCGGCGCGTTTCGACGTCCACGGCACCGTGTGGTCTGATGGGACCGGCGCGGGTCGCCGCCGAGGACCCCGCCTCGCCGCCCCGGAGACGACAACCATGGCCGACCACAAGCCACGCAGCCGCGACGTCACCGACGGGTACGAGCGCGCCCCGGCCAGGGCCATGCTGCGCGCCGTCGGCATGACCGACGAGGACTGGGGCAAGTCCCAGGTCGGCGTGGTGTCGTCGTGGAACGAGGTCACCCCCTGCAACCTGCCGCTGGACCGGCTGGCCAAGCAGGCCAAGGAAGGCGTCCGCGAGGCCGGCGGGTTCCCCATCGAGTTCGTGACCATCGCCGTGTCCGACGGCATCTCGATGGGCCACGAGGGGATGCGCGCGTCGCTGGTGTCCCGGGAGGTCATCGCCGACTCGGTCGAGACCGTCATGCACGCCGAGCGGCTGGACGGGATGGTGACCTTCGCCGGCTGCGACAAGTCCCTGCCCGGCATGGCCATGGCGGCCGCTCGCCTCGACGTCGCCAGCGTGTTCCTCTACGGCGGCTCGATCCTGCCCGGCCACCACCACGGCCGCGACATCACGATCCAGGAGGTCTTCGAGGCGGTCGGCGCCCGGGGGCGCGACCAGATCGACGACGACGAGCTCGCCGCCATCGAACGTGCCGCCTGCCCGTCCGAGGGTTCCTGCGGCGGGATGTTCACCGCCAACACGATGGCCTCGGCGCTGGAGGCCATGGGCCTGGCGCTGCCCGGCACCTCGGCGGCGCCGGCGACCGACCCGCGCCGCGACCACTTCGCCCGCGCGTCGGGTGAGGCGGTGGTGCGCCTGCTCGAGCAGGGCATCACCGCCCGCCGGATCATCACCCGCCAGTCGCTGGAGAACGCGATCGCGGTCGTGATGGCGCTGGGCGGCTCCACCAACGCGGTGCTGCACCTGATGGCGATCGCGCGTGAGGCCGAGGTGGACCTGACGTTGGAGGACTTCGACCGCATCGGGCGCCGCGTGCCGCACGTCGCCGACACGAAGCCGGGCGGCCGCTACGTGATGAACGACGTCGACCGCATCGGTGGCGTGCCGGTGGTCATGAAGGAACTCCTCGACGCCGGGCTGCTGCACGGGGACGCGCTGACCGTCACCGGTCGCACCATCGGCGAGGAACTGGAGGCGATGGAGGTGCCCGGCCCCGACGGCGAGGTGCTGCACCGCCTGGACGACCCCATCCACGCCGAGGGCGGGCTGGCCATCCTGCGCGGCTCGCTCGCACCCGACGGCGCGGTCGTGAAGATCGCCGGCATCCACCCCTCCCAGCACGAGTTCGAGGGCCCCGCGCGGGTCTTCGACGGCGAACAGGGCGCCATGGAGGCGGTCCTGACCGGCCAGATCGTCGACGGCGACGTGATCGTCATTCGCTACGAAGGCCCGAAGGGCGGGCCCGGCATGCGCGAGATGCTGGCCGTGACCTCGGCGGTGAAGGGCGCGGGCCTCGGCAGCACGGTCGCGCTGCTCACCGACGGTCGCTTCAGCGGCGCGACCCATGGGTTCTCGATCGGCCACGTCGCACCCGAGGCGACCGACGGCGGACCCATCGCCTTCGTCCGCGAGGGTGACCGGATCCGGATCGACGTCAGCAACCGCCGCATCGACCTGCTCGTGGACGACGAGGAACTGGCCAGCCGCCGCGAGGGCTGGTCCCCGCTGCCGCCGCGCTACACCCGCGGGGTGCTGGCCAAGTACGCCCGCACGGTGCGCTCGGCGTCCGAGGGCGCGACCACGTCGGTCTGAGCGGACGAACGCTCGAAGGGGGTCGCGTGCAGTTCGAGGAACTCCGCTACGTCTGCCAGGAGGCGGCGATCGACGTGGTGCGCACCAAGGGCCGACCGGTGCCGCCGACGATCGTGCTCCCGCGGGCCGACCGCACGCAACTGGTGGCCCTGCCGGACTTCCCGGACGAGGACGAGGCGCGCCACGCCCTGCTGGCCCAGTTCGCGGCCGACCGCATGACCCCGGACGCGATCCCGGCGTGGGGGTTCCTCGCGGAGGCCGAGGTCGGCGGGGCCGACGCGCTGGTGGTCGCGTTCGGTGCCCGGCGCCACGCACCGCACATCACGGCGTCATGGTTCGGTGACGACGGCGGCCTGGTCGAGTTCGCGCCGTCGGAGGAGCTCGATCCGACCGCGCTGCCGTTCCTGCACCCCCTCCAGCACGCCGTCGACGCGCTCCCGGCCCAGCCACCCGAGGGTGGTCCACCTGGCGACGTCCTCGGCGGCGGTCTGCCCCTGCACCCGGGCTGATCGCACCAGCGATCAGGAGGGCGTTGGATCAGCGGGCGTGGCGCCGTCCCGAGCCGACCGGGTGCCCCCGCAGGCCCAGCGCGGCGGCCGCCGCGTCCGCGAGCCGGAGCTTGGTCGGCCCGTCGTCGGTCGTGCGGGCCCAGGCGACGTGACCGTCCGGTCGGACCAGGATCCAGCCGTCGCGGCCATCCAGCAGCGACCGGAGCGTTCCCGTGCCGTCCTGATGGCCACCGGGGCCGATGCGCACGACGGCCTCCACCGGCAGGTCGGCTTCCTCCGCCGAGCTCGCATGGCTGCTGGTGACCGTCAGCAGTGCCGCACCGACAGGAAGCAGGTCGTGGAGCCGGCGCACGGTTCCGTCGGGCGCGCGGACCAGCGGGTCGGGAAGGCGGCGGCCGGCCCCCCGCTCTTCGCCGAGCAGCGGTGAGGGCGGCAGTCGCAGGTCGAGCATCGCGAACCGGCGCAGCGCGGCCCGGTGCAGGCGGCGACTGCGCATCGCGGTCCGTTGCACGGCGAAGGCGCCGCGACGTACCGGGCCCGGCACCATCAGGTAGACGCGTGTGAGCAGGTCGGTGAAGCGGGTCACGCCACCGACGACGACCTCCCGCCGCTCCACGTCGTAGGCCTCGAGGAGCCGTTCGGCGTCGCCGCCGCGCAGCGCGCCGGCCAGCTTCCAGGCCAGGTCGGCCGCGTCCTGGATGCCGGCGTTCATGCCCTGGCCGCCGACCGGACTGTGCACGTGGGCGGCGTCACCCGCCAGCAGGACGCGCCCCTGCCGGAACCGGGGGCTGGAACGTCGGTGGATGCGGAAGCGGCTGCGCCAGACGATGTCCACCGGCCCGGGACCGAGGACCGCCTCGGCCCGCTGCTGCACCTCGGCGTCGGGAACCTCCTCGCCAACGGCGGAGGCGCCGAGGTGGATGATGCGCCACAGGCCGGGTCGCAGCCGGATGCCGACCGTCAGCCCGTCGGCGCGGTCGTCCAGGCGCGGCCAGGGCAAGCCGTCGCGGGCGGCGTCGGCGACGGTGACGTCGGCCAGCAGCGGCCGCAGCCGATAGGTCCGCCCGGTGAACGGCAGCCCGAGCACGTCGCGGACGCGGCTGCTCGCGCCGTCGCATCCGACCACGTACGCGGCGGTCAGGCGGCCGCCCGTTCCGTCGCGGTCGAAGCGCACCTCGGTCGCGTCGTCACGCGGGTGCAGGCCGGTGACGTCCGTACCGAAGGCGACCTCGGCCAGGCCGGATGCGCGGACCGCCTCCAGGAGCAGGCGTTCGGTCTCGCTCTGTTCCAGCACGAGCATCCCGGGCCGCGCGGCCTCGTCGGCGAGCAGGCGGACGTCGAGGTGCAGGAGCTCGCGGCCGGTGCCGACGTCGTGCAGACGGATGTCCTCGACCAGGTTGCCCGCGGCGAGAAGCGGCTCCTCCGCGCCCCACCGGCGCAGCACCTCGCGTGTGCGTACGTGCAGGCCAGCGGCCTTCGAGTGCGGCTGAGCTGGCGGTGGCGTTCCAGCACGACGCTCCGGACGCCGTGGCGCGCGAGGCCGAGGGCGAGCGCCAACCCGACCGGCCCGGCGCCCACGATCGCGACCGGCACGTCGGCCGGCGGCGGGCTGGCCATCGTCTCGCCTCGGTTCCGGGGGCAGCGACGACGGTAGGAGCGCCCGCCCACGACCGCCAGAGGCGTGCCCGTCCGGCCGGGAAGACGATCGATCGTCGTAGGCGCCGGCGACCTATCGCGCGCGGATCTCCACGCGCGGGGAGACCCCGCGGGCGTTGGCGGCCCCCGCCGGGCGCACGACCCGGTAGGCCCATGTGCCCTTCGGCGGATAGACGTGCACCCGGTACTGGGACGTGTCGGAGAGCTTGCGCCGGGCCACCTCGACCCAGCGGCTACCGTCGTGGCGCTGGACCACGACCGTCTGGCCGGCGGCCTTCGGCGACACCTTGCCCGACAGCGTGGCGCGCGCACCCGGGCTCACCCGGGTCGCGGACGTGGCGATCGTGACCTTCGGACGCACGTTCACCGGCCGGACCGGCGACCGGTTGCCCGCCACGGCAGCGGTCGACGTGAAGTTGGTCCCGGCGGCGGACGCCGAGGTGCCGGGGCTGAAGATGCCGCTTCCGGCGAACCGTGCCTGGTACTCGGTGTTGCGCGTGGGCGTGACGTTGAAGACGGCGCGGCCGTTGGTGCTGCCGGGTTCGAGGTTGCCGGTGTTGCCGGTCGCGACGCGCGTCCATTCCTCCGTGCCGATCCGGCGGGCGTGCAGCGTCACCGGGCGGTCGTAGAGCGGCAGATAGCGCTGCTCGGTGGCGTCGTACCCCGACACACCGACCGTCAGACGCACCGTGTCGCCGACACCGATCTCCTCCGTCGACGTGGCCAGACTGACCCGCGAGGACCGGGCGGTCTCGCCGCTGAAGTACCCGATCCCGTGCTGCGAGCAGGACGGGTTGAGGGTGAAGAACGCCAGACCGTAGGAGCGGTCCTGCGGCAGCCCGCGCACCGTCACCGATCGGGTCGCCCCCGAGACGCCGTTGCCACCGTCGTCGAAGATCCGCAGGCCGTCGCTGGGCGTACGCGGCCAGGTCGCGTCCGCGGAGCGGTGCATCACGATCCGGTCACCGGCTGCGAGGCGTGGGTTCGTCCACTCGACGCGGAACCCGTCGGCCAGCACGACCACGTCGTCCGGCAGCAGGTCCGGGCGAGGGCAGGTAGGCGCGGCATCGGCGGGTCCGGCACTCGCCAGGAGCGCCAGGACGACGGCCGCCGTCATCATCGCCGCCGTCACCACCGCCGGCATGCCATGCGTGCGCCGCCCCATGAACCCCCTGTCGTCACGCCGCCCCTCGGCACGACGGTGGGAGGCTAAAGGAAAGCTGAAGGGCCTGGGCCGTGGCGGGTCGCGCTGCCCGCGACCCGGGCGCCGCCCGCGCGGCACCGCCTGCGCCCGCCAAGCGGCTGCTGGCAGTCAGCGAGCTGGCGGTCGTCGGACCTGGCGGCCGTCAGCAGATGCCGGCGGCCTGTGCGACCCGCCGGTACCAGTCGGCGAGGGTGTCGGTGGTCTCGTGCGCGTTCAGACCACTCGGGTTCGGCACGACCCACAGCTCGGCGCCGGCCAGCGGCTCGGGCTGGCGTCCCATGACGGCCTTGGGACGGCCGAACGCGGCCCGGTAGGCCGTCACCCCGGCGATTGCGACCACCTCGGGACGCCAACGTTCCAGGCGAGCGACCAGCCGCTCTCCGCCCGCGCGCAGCTCCTGGCGGGTCAGCTCACTGGCCGCGGCCGTCGCGCGCGGCACGACGTTGGTGATCGCGATACCCCGGTCGGTGAGCTGACGCCGGTCGGCGTCGGTGAGTCCGGCCGCGCGGTCCAGCACGCGGTCGGTGATGCCGGCGCGGTGCAACGCCGGGTAGAACCGGTTGCCGGGGTGGGCGAAGTGGGTCTGGGTGGCGGCGGTCCACAAGCCGGGGTTGATCCCGACGAACACCAGCCGAGGTGGCTCGTCGCCGACCAGGTCCGGCACGGTGGCGTCCCGGAAGCTCTCCAACTCCTCGCGGGTGAAGCCCACGTCCTCGGCCGCCTTCGTCGCTGTCGGGCGCGAAGCGTGACACCCAGGTCGGCCGGACGCGAAACCGATGGTGGGACGGGCCCCGGCGCGGCGGTCGCCGGGGCCCGTCCGGGGTGCGCCGGACACCGGTCGGCGAATCAGCCGGCCGGCGTCGTGAGCGCGCCGTCGGTGACGAGCGTGCTGGCGGTCCGCGCCAGCACGGACGCGGTCTGGCCACGGGTGATCGAACGGCTCGGCGCGAACCGGCTGCCGCCGACCCCCGCCACCCAACCGGCCCGGTGGGCCCGATCGATGTTGCGCTCGTGAGGGCTGCCGGCGATGTCGGTGAACGGGCTGGCGGGCGCGGCCGGTAGGTCGTCACCGACGAAGTCGTAGGCCCCGACCATCATCGTCACGGCCTGGGCACGGGTGATGTTCGCCTGGGGCCGGAACGTCCCGTCGGAGAATCCCTGCACGATGCCGGCCGTCGCCAGCTGCCGCACGGCCCTGCCGTGCACGTTGCCGGCGAGGTCGGGAAAGCGCGTCCGTGGTGCCGGCAGGTCGGTTCCCGTCGCCTCGATCAGCCGCACGACCGCGCTGGCGAACTGTCCGCGGGTGATCGAGTCGCCGGGCCGGAACGAGCCGTCCGTCCTGCCGAGGAAGACGCCGTACCACGCCATGCACAGGATGGCCTCACCGTGCACGCTGCCGCGCAGGTCGGTGAAGCCGCTGACCTCGAGCCCGTCCATCGGGCAGGCGGCGCGGATCGCCGGGTCGCCGGCCAACGACGGGTCGACGCGCAGCAGCGAGCCCGTGGGCAGGATCGCGCCCGCACTGACGTAGAGGAAGCCCCTGGAGTCGGCGGCGACGCCGTACGGCAGGACGAACTCCTGCGCGAACAGGTCGGCCCGGGCACCGTTCGGCCAGACCCGTGCGACGGCGCCACGCGGGTCCTGTTGCGCCTCCATGAGCCCACGGACGGCCAGCTGGACGGCGAACACGTCGGCGCCGCGGACCGCGACGCCGGTGACGCTGGTCAGGCCGGTCGTGCGCACCACGGGTTCGCCGACGGCCGGGTCCACGTCGTAGAGGTTCGCACCGCCCACCGGGAACGGGAAGCCGGTCAGCTCACCGACCACCAGGCGGCCCTCGACGTCCTGGGTGATCGACGTCGGCACCGACTGCATGGGGATGGGATCGTTGCCGGGCAGGAAGGGCGGCGGAGGCACGTCGCGGGTGGGGAAGAGCGCGAGCAGTTCGATGTCGCCGCTGTCGAGGTCCACGCCGAGCAGCGTGTTGCCCCCCGCATCGACCACGTACAGCGTCCCGTCGTCGACGAACAGGTCGCTCGGATTGCTGTCGGGGTCGGCCGGTGGTGCCTGATCGGGGTTGTTGTCCTCCTCCCACCTCGCGATGTCGGCCACCTCGGTCAGCGACCCGTCCCGCTCGAGGCGCTGCACGGTGCCGAACAGCGCCGCCGGCGGGAAGACGTCGGCGACGGCGTCCCGAGTCGAGGCCGACTGGCCCCAACCGAAGGCCACGTAGATCATCCCGTCCGCGGCGACCGCCACCGCCGTGGCGCCCACCGCCCCCTCGTCCCCCATCGCCAGCGACGGCAGGTCGTCGATGAAGTCCGCCTCCACGGTCCCGCCGGCCGTGACGCGTGTGATCGCCGAGGTGGTCCCGAAGCACACCTCGGCGCTCACGCCGTCCTCGCCGGGTACGTCGAGGCACACGTCGCCCCCGCCGCTGCCGGACTCCGCGACGTAGACGTTGTCGTCCGCGTCGACGGCGACCCCGCGCGGGTTCTGCAGGTCGTCGACGAGCACCGTGACGCGTTCGGCGTCCCGTGCCCGCGCCGGCGAGGCAACGGCCGCTGGCACCGCCAGCGCCGCCGCGAGCACGGCTGCACGCAGTCTCCCCCTCATCTTGCCCCCTTGGCGCGCCGCGACGCGCCGATCCGTGCCCCGGCGCCCGGAGCGATCGATGGACGCTACGGACGGCGCCGTCCCTACCGTGGGGCAGATGTCCCGCGGCCGCGGTTCGGGTGGGCGGTCCGGCCCGCCCGTGACGACCCCTTATACTGCGAGTCGCTCGCAACAGGATCGGTGGCGTGACAGCGGCAGCAACGGCTCCGGCCATCGAGCTCACTGGCGTGGTCGCCGGCTACGGCGGCCTGACGGTGCTCGAGCGGCTCGACCTGCGCGTCGAACGTCGCGAGCTCGTCGGGATCGTCGGCCCGTCCGGCGCGGGCAAGACCACCCTGCTGCGCCTGCTCACGGGCGACGTCCGGCACTACCAGGGCACCGTCCGCATGTTCGGCGAGCCGGTGGGGCGACGGCCGCCGCGACGGGTCGGTGTCGTGCCGCAACTCGGCGGCATCGACTGGGACTTCCCGGTGACCGTGCGGCAGGCCGTGCTGCTCGGGCTCGTGCCGCGTACCCGGCGACGGCCGTGGTTCGACCGTGGCGAGCGGCGCCGGGCGGACGCACTGCTCGAACGGCTCGGGATCGGGGAGCTGGGCAGTCGGCACATCGCCGACCTCTCCGGCGGGCAGCAGCAGCGGGTGCTGCTCGCCCGCGCCCTCGTGCGTGACGCGGAACTGCTGCTGCTCGACGAGCCCACCAGCGGGGTGGACCTCGCGACCCGCCACGACGTACTGCACCTGCTCGGCGACCTCAACGCCGAGGGCATCGCCGTCGTGCTCACCACCCACGACCTGAACTGGGTCGCGACGCACCTGCCGCGCATCGTCTGCTTCAACCGCGGCATCGTCGCCGACGGGCCCCCGGCCGACGTCCTCGATGCCGAGACCCTCCTGCTGACCTACGGAGCCCCGATGCGGGTCGTCCACGACGGCGGCACCGTCGCGGTCGTGGACGAGGAGCCGCTGCTCGGCGCCGGCGACGCGCTGCTGCGCCGTCCTCGGGTCTGACCATGGACGTGCTCACCGAGCCGTTCGCCTACGCCTTCTTCACGCGTGCCGCCGTCGCCGGCGTGCTGGTCGGGGCCCTGTGCGGCGCGCTGAGCATCTTCGTCGTGCTGCGGCGGATGAGCTACATCGGCCACGGGCTGGCACACGCCGTGCTCGGGGGCGTCGCCGTCGCGGTGGCGCTGGACGTCGACCTGTACCTCGGCGCGCTGGCGGCGACGCTGCTGTCGGCCCTGCTCATCGACCGCGTGTCGCGCCGGCGGGGCCTGCACGCGGACGCGTCGATCGGCATCGTCACCACCGCGATCTTCGCGCTGGGCATCCTGGTCGTGTCGGTCGTGCCGGTCCGTGTGAACCTCGAGGCACTGCTGTTCGGCAACATCCTCGGCGTCGCCGCGCAGGACCTCGCCGTCGCCGGCGGCATCGGGGTGCTGCTCGCGGGCGCGCTGTTCCTCGGCTGGAAGACGCTGGTGGCCGTGACGTTCGACCCGCAGGTCAGTCGCGTCCACGGCGTCCGGACGACCTGGGTGGAGCTCGGCTTCAACCTCCTCACGGCCGCGGTCGTGGTCGCCAGCGTGCGTGTGCTCGGCGTGCTGCTGATCGCGGCCGCCGTCGTGATCCCCGGGGCGCTGGCCCGGCTGGTGTCGCGTTCGATCGGCACCATGCTCGCAATCGCGGTCGGCGTGGGCGTCGCCGCCGCGATCGCGGGTCTGTACGTCTCGTTCCACGCCAACGTCGCGTCGGGCCCGTCGATCGTGTTGACGGGGGCGCTCGCGTTCGGCGTCGCGTACGCCGCGACGAGTGCGACCGCCCGACTGCGGACCCGCCGGGCGCGGGTTGCCGCCCGTGGCACGGCCCAGTAGCTTCTGTTGCGAATGATTCGCAACAAAGGACGTGGGGTATGCGGCAGCGCCGCCTGTGGCCGGGCGTGACGATCGGGGCAGCGCTGGCACTCCTCGTCGTGGCCTGCGGCGGGCCGGGCGCCGACGCACCGGATGGCGCCGCCCCGTCGCCCGGCACGGGGGCCGACGCGCCCGGCGGAGCGGACGGCCCCGACGCCGACGGTGGTGAGCCGAACGACCAGGAACTGGACACCGCCGAGCAGGTGCGCCTCCAGGTCGTCGCGACCGTCGCCCCGGTCGCGGACCTGGTGGCGCGCGTGGGCGGGCCGGGCGTCGAGGTCGACACGCTGGTCCCGGCCGGCGCCGACTCCCACACCTACGAGCCACGGCCGCAGGACGTGGTCGGCCTGTCCGAGGCCGACGCCTTCTTCGGGATCGGCCTCGATCTGAACCCGGCCAGCGTCGCCCTGGCGGAGACGAGCCTGCCCGACGAGGCACCACTCCTCCTGCTCGGCGAGCGCATCGACGGCGACGGCCTGATCTACGACCACGTGCACGGCGAGGACGGCCACAGCCACGGTGCCGACACCGGCCACAGCCACGGTGACGACACCGGCCACACCCACGACGACGACGGCCACACCCACGACGACGACGGCCACACCCACGACGACGACGCGACCGACGACGAGCAGCAGGCCGGCCCGAACCCGCACGTGTGGACCAGCGTGCGCCTGGCCGCCGAGCTGGTCGAGGAGATCGCCTGGGTCTTCGCCGACCTCGACCCCGACCACGCCGACGAGTACCAGGAGCGTGCCGAGGAGCTGCAGGTCGAGCTGGCCGACCTCGACCGCCGCATCCAGACGGCCGTCGGAACCATCCCCGCCGACCAGCGCACCCTGGTCGCCTACCACGACGCGTGGAGCTACTTCGCACGCGACTACGGCTTCGATCTCGTCACCGCGGTGCAGCCGTCGGACTACGCGGAGCCGAGTGCCGGCGACGTCCGCGCCGTCATCGACCTGATCCGCGAGCACGACGTGCCGGCGGTGTTCGGCAGCGAGGTCTTCCCCAGCGGGGTGCTGGACACGATCGCCGCGGAGACCGGCGCGACCTACGTCGGCGACCTCGCCGACGACGAGCTGCCGGGTGAGCCCGGCAGCGACGAGCACACCTACGTCGAACTGATGCGCCGCAACGCCGTCACGATCGTCGAGGCGCTCGGCGGCGAACCCACCGCCCTGACCGACGGCTGACACGCGGTGGTCCGCGCCTTCGGGCGAGAGGAGCCGGGATCCCAACCGTCTCGGACGGCGGGTCCCGTGCGCGTCGACCGGGTCGTTCGTTGCGCTGGACGTGCCGTCCGGCCCTGCCTGCCGCCGATCGCCATCGTCACGATCAGCACATGGCGCGCCGCCCGCGCGAGGGCTTGCTCATGTCGTCCGATCCGTTTGCGACCACCGGACCCGCGGTCGACCTGTACTGGCTTCCGCTGGGAGCCGGGGACCACGTGGTCAAGCACACCGGGCGGCTGTACGAAGCGGTCGTTGCCGCACGGCAGCGTCGGGCGCGCTGCGACCTGTACCACGCGGCCCTGGAGGTGCACCTCGACGGGGCCCGCTACGTGATCGAGTCCGCACCCGCGTGGGACCGGGCGGAACCGGACCGCGGCGTGGTGGTCGAGGGCCCGGTCGGCCTGGTCTGGCTCGGCCGCTCGAAGTGGTTTCGCTACGAGGTGCGGCGCTGGCGCGACGGGACCATCCCGGACGCCGCGGACGCGGTCGACAGCCCCCGACCGGTGAGCACCGACCGGCGCCACGCGGAGGCGATCCTCGAGCTCGCACCGAGGTTCCCGGCGCTCACCTGGGGTCGTGACGAGCTGGGCACCGGCGACATGTGGAACTCGAACTCGCTGATCGCCTGGCTCCTCGCGAGCAGCGGCCATGACCTCGAGGCGATCCGTCCACCGGTGCACGGCCGCGCCCCCGGCTGGTCCGCGGGCCTGATCGCCGCCCGCCGCCGCCCCACACCCTTCTCTCCTCCGCTGCGGAGCCCGAGCGGCGGCGCGGAACCGCCGCCGACCAACCGGGAGGCGCGGTCATGAGCGCAGCGGTCGGAACGAGCAGTCCCCGACGAGCGAGACGCCGCGAGGCGCTCCCCGTCCTGCAGTACTTCGTCCTGACGTACCTCTGGACGTGGGGGCTGTGGTGGGCCGCGGCCGCGAGCGGAGGGTCGTTCGGTGAGCCGACCGTCCTGCTGCTGTTCGTGACGGGTGGCCTGGGACCGCTCGCGGGTGCGTCCTGGGTGGTGCGGCGACGTGGTCCGTCCTACCGGCGCGAGTTCCTCCGGCGCGTTTGGGATCCTCGTCGGATCCCCGCCGCGTGGTGGCTCGCCCTCGTGGCCGTCGCGACCGGACCGGCGCTCGTCGGCGCCGCCGTGACGCGTGTGACCGGAACGGCAGCGACCGTGCCCGACCACGGTGTCGAAGCCGTCGCCGGCGTGGTCGTCTTCGCGCTGGCGGCGGGCCTGGTCGAGGAGCCGGGCTGGCGGGGCGCGGCGTCGGACGCCTGGCAGGCCACGACACGTCCGCTGTTGGCCGCGACGGGGATCGGGACCCTCTGGGCGCTCTGGCATCTGCCTCTCTATTTCGTCGATGGCTCCTACCAGCACGGTCTCGAGTTCGGATCGTTGCGGTTCTGGCTCACCAACCTCGTACTCGTGCAGCTCGGCGTGCTCTACCTGTGGCTGGCCAACGGTTCCAGGGGCAGCATCCTGGTCCCGATCCTGGCCCACGCGGGTTTCAACGTCGCCGGTGAGCTCGTTCCGCGCAGCACGACGGGTGACGTCGTCGCGTTCCTCGTCGTCACCGTGGCCACCGTGGTCGTCGTCGTGACCACGCGGGGACGGCTGGAATTAGATGTGGCCGGCCGGCGCGGGTCCGAGCCGGCCCGGTCCGCGTCCGTCGATGACGAGTAGTCCTATGGCGCCAGGCAGCGGACGGATGCGTCCGGCTCGCGTTGCTCGCGTCGCGTTCCAGGACAGGTGCCGGGTGAGCGGGTGGCCTTCGCCTCTGGCTGCCGAACGCCGTCGCCGGTGACCATGCGCGCAAGCGACCCCGGCGCGGTTGAGGGTGATGCAGCTGTTCGTGTACGTGCGTGAGCGCGACTGGGTGCCGGTCGTCGGCTATCTGTTCTATGTCGCGGCGATGGCGGCTGGCTACTACTACAACCTGACGTTCGTGCAGCTGGGGCTGGTGGACCTGGGCACCCGTCTGATCGGGATGACGCGCCAGGACGTCTCGATGGTGATGGCGGTGCTGGCGCTGGTGACGCTGGCGGTGGCGCTGGCCGCCGGAGTGGTGATGGACCGGCGCGGGTGGGGCGCCGACCTGCACGTCAAGATCCGGTTGCTGCTCGCGGTGCTGACCGTGCAGCTGGCGTTGACCGTCGTCGCACCGTCGATCAGTTCGGCGGCCGGGCTGCTGGTGTGGGTGCTGGTGTGTTCCCTCCCGCTGGGGGTGGGGATCCCGGTGATGTTCTCCACCATGGTCGACTTCGTCCCGGTACGGGACCGCGGCTATGTCGCCGCGGTCGTGGCCGGACTCTCGTTCTTCCTCGCCGCGCTGTATCCGTTCGAGTGGCGCATCGAGGAGTTCGCCGTCGTCGTGTCGGCCGCCATGGCCCCGGCGGTGGTCGTCCTTGCCGTGCTGTCGTGGCGACGGTTCGCGTTCCTCGACGCGCTGGCCGGCCAGCATCGCCGGTTCGGCACCGGCCGGTACTGCCGGCCGCGACCCGTGCGTACCGCCAGCCTGACGTTCTTCGGGTTGGTGGCGGTGATGTTCCTCGTGTTCTTCATCGACAGCCTCGGGTTCCTGCGCATCATCGAGACGCCCACGATCATGGCCGCCTCCTGGCAGTCCCCCGACGTCGGGGTACGGCTGTTCATCGCCGTCTCCCACGTCGTCGGCGCGTTGGCAGCCGGTGTGCTCTACACCAACTTCGGACGCCGCTGGCTGCTGCTGTGGATCGTCGGGCTGTTCGCGTTCACCCACCTGCTGGCCACCTTCGGGCTGCGGGTCAGCGGTGACGCACCGCCGCCGTTGACGATGCCGCTGTTCTACGTCCTGGCGGTCAGCTTCTACACCACGGTGAACTTCGCGTTGTGGCCCGATCACGCCACGCCGGCCACGATCGGGGTGCGCACGGCCATCGGTGTCGGCGTAGCGGGGTGGCTCGCGTCGTTTCTCAGCACCGCCCTGGCCCTGTACTCCGAGGCCGCCGGCGTGACGCTGCTCGATCACCTCGTCCACGTCAACGCGTTGGCCCTGCTCGCCCTGTTCACCCTTCCCGCGGTCTTCTACGTGCGGCGCATGGCCGTGCTCGCCCGGCAAGGAGCCCCATGAGCCTCGATGCCCTCGTGATGCTGGTCCTCTCCCTGCTGCTGCTCACCACCGGCGGCGACGACCCGCAGTCGGTGCAGCTGCTGCTGGCCGGACAGCACGAGACCGTCGGCGTCGACGGCGCGGTGATCGCCGTCGACGCGCAGGTGACGGTTCCGGCCGACACCGAGATCGGCGGGCCGGTCCACGTGATCGGTGGACACACCCGGATCGCCGGCACCGTCGACGGCGATGTCACCCAGCTCGGCGGCCGGCTCACCATCGAGCCGGGTGGTCGGGTCACCGGCACCCTCCAGCACGTCGCCGGCAGCCTCGAGATCGATGCGAACGCCGCCGTTGGCCGCCGTGCCGCAGTCCCGCTGACCGCGGCCGACCCGGACCCGGCCGCCCGGCTGCTCCCGGTCCTGGTGGCCACGGGGCTGCTCGCGCTGGTCGGGGCTCGCCAGGCACGCCGTACTCCACGCACCCTCGACAACGTCCGTGCGGCCATCGCCGGCCATCCGCTGGTGTGCGTCACGGTCGGCGTGCTCGTGGCCGTGACCGCCATCTCGCTGTTCGTGTTCATGGCCTTCACCCTGCTGCTGATCCCGGTCAGTCTGCTCGGACTGGGCGCCGGCCTCGTCGCGCTCGGCTACGGCGTCATCGCCCTCGGCTTCCTGGTCGGCCGGTGGCTGCCCGGGGTCGGCCCGGTCCCGGCCACCGCGCTCGGGGTCGTGGCGGTCATGGCAGCCTTGCAGCTCGCGGGCGCCATCCCGCTCGTCGGCGACCTCGCGGTCGGCGCGCTGCTGGCCAGCGGGCTGGGCGCCGTCCTGCTCACCTACTTCGGCCTGGCCCCGTTCACCCCGGCGCGGTTCCCCGACGACTCGTGACCTGGAAGCGGCTCTCGCCGTCGAAGGCTCGCTCAGCGCCGGAGCATGCTCAGGGACCTGCCTGCTCGATGGAGCGGTCCAGGTCGGCGTCGATGACGATCCCCTCGGTCCGGAGACGTGCCCAGGGCGTGCCTTCGTCCGCCCACGTCACCGCCGTACGCAGCGGGACCGGCATGCCGCCCAGCTCGTCCCAGTCCTGGGCCTGGTTCGTCCAGAGCACCTTCGCATCGTCCGTCTCGTCCTTGAACCGCATCGACTCCATACGTTCGAGCAGCCCCGTTCCCGGGTCGAAGGTCACCGTCAGGACCTCGGTGTCGTCGCCGAAGGGCACGATGAGCCGCGCCGAGGTCGTGTCCACGGGCTCCCACCGCGCCGAGCATCGGTCAGCCAGATCGCGGGGAACCAGACGGCTTCCGCCCACAGCGCGAGGTTCGCGCCCTGGTCGGTGTTGGGCCCCTCCACGACCCCGAACGGCAGGTCGAGCTTCGCGTGTCCGTCCAGGAACCACTCGTCCACCTGCAGCACGCCGCGGCGGAACCAGGTCAGCTCGATGTGGTGGCGTACGACCGTCCCGCGACGTGGCTGAACCGGAAGCGGGCCGGGAACGTGATGCCAGCGATCCTCGGGTGTCCGCGTCCGCTGATCACCACCGTCTCCACGACGGGGATCTGGTTTCCGTAGAGCGTCCGGTAGAAGCGGTCGACCGGTTCGGGCAGGCCGCCAGGGATCGGGAGGTGCGAGACCGGTGCCGAGGTGACCCCGGCCGACGGGAACGGGTCGGGCTCGAGGTGCAGACCCGCCCAGCCGATGGCACCGAGGAGCAGGACACTGCTGAAGGTGGAGGCGGCGAGCCGCACCGCTCGGCGGCGTCTCCGAGCAGGTGGTGGCCAGGGCGTGGAGTCTCGACGCTCGAGATGGAGCTCGGTCGCCATCTTCTGGTCCTCTCCGACCCTGACGGTCGGCCGTGGGCGGCTCGCTGCCGTACGACGTTGCGCCGACGCGGACATCCCGGCCAGGGGCGGTAGGTGACCGATCCTCGGGACCTCCGGCCCCGGCCGAGGACCTCCTCCTCTGGGAGCGTGCGGAGCGCTCGTGCGAGCCTGTGCTTCGGCCGAGGAGCCGCTCGGCCTCGACGGAGGAGGCGGTGGTGCGAGCGCAGGAGACGTCAGGCTCGGATGCGCGGGGCGTCACCACAGCGGCGCGCGACCAGGGGCAGGCGGTCGATCGTGACGGGCGACCGCTCCCGCTCGCGTACACCTTCGCGCTCGCGGCCGTCATCGTCGCCGCGGGGCTCTACGGCCTGTTCGTCGACGGTGCCTACCCCGCCCCGGAGGGCGTGCGGCCCACCCTGCCCGAGACACTGCGGGGGCAGGACGTGGTGAACCTGCTCGCCGCCGTCGCGCTCGTGTGGGGCGGCGTCCGCGCACACGCCGGCAGGCTCGGCGGCCACATCGTCTGGCTCGCCGTTTGCCTCTACGTCCCCTACACCTACCTGATGTACGTCGTCGCGCCCTACAACGATGCGCTGCTGCTGTACATCGCCGGCATCGGCCTGGGGACCTACGGGCTGGTCGACGGACTGGTACGGCTGGACGCGACCACCGTGGGTCGCGCCTTCGAGAACCTGCCCCGCCGTGGCCTGGCCTGGTTCTTCATCGCGCTCGCCACCCTGTTCGCCGCGCTGTGGCTCTGGGCCATCCTCTCGGTCTGGCCGGGTGGGATCCCCGAGGACCTGTTCGCCTACGACATCCCCAGCATCGTGCACGTCCTCGATCTCGCGATCGTGCTCCCGCTGCTGGCCATCACCGGGGTGCTGCTGTTGGGGCGCCACACCGTGGCGCCCGTACTCGCGGCGATGCTGCTGGTCAAGACCCTCACCCTCGGCCTGGCGCTGCTGTCGATGAACGCGTTCGTCGCCGCGTCGGGACAGCCGGTCGACCCCGGCGAGCCGATCATCTGGTCGGTCGTGGTCATGGCCAGCGTCGCGTGGCTCGTGCTCTTCGCCCGCCGAATGAGCCAGCCCGATCGGGCGTGGCTCCGGCCGTCGATCTGGTGCTGACCCGCCTGACAGGCGCGACGTCGCAGGTCAGGAGCGGAAGCGGGTGAGGTCGATCACGACGAAGGTCGCGCGGGCGGTGGCGACCGCGTCGCCCTCGCCGCCGTCGGGATCGATCACCCGCGCCTCGGCGGAGGTCAGCAGCTTGCGGCCGTCGCGCTGCTCGACGCGCCCCCGGAACCGCAGGCGCTGCCCGATCGGCGTGGGCGCCAGGTAGCGGACGGTCAGCTCCCCGGTGAAGCCGGGCTCCTGCCGTAGGGTCAGCAGGTAGCCGAGCACGTCGTCGAAGATGGCCGCGACGATGCCCCCGTGCGAGCGGTCCGGTGCACCCTCGAAGGCGGCGCCGAGCTCCACCTCGGCGACCGCCTCGTCGCCTTCGCGGTGGACCTCGATCGCGATGCCCATCGGGTTCCACGGCCCGGAGACGAAGCACTCGTCGAAGTGGACGACGGTGCCGCCGTCGGGCACCTCGATGTCGAACATGCGTCGCTTGAGCTCCAGCAGGTCCCGCTGACGCGGTGGCTGCCGTTCGAGGTCGGCGGCGACCCGGTCCGCGGTCACGGCGACGCGCTCGAGCAGTTCCTCGTCGGCCTCGTGCCCCATCAGCGCGTGACCGAGGCGCCGCAGCGCCGCGGCGGCGCGCGCCCGGACGTCGGCGTCGGTGTCGGTCTGGGACACGGCGGCTCCTCGCAACCTCGGGGCGGACCGAGACTAGTTGCCGGCCCCGCCGGAGCCGCCGTCGGCGTGGCCGGCCTCTGCGTGACCGGCCTCGTCGTGGGCGGCCCCGTCGTGGGCGGCGGCGCCGGCCACCTGCTCCGGCGCGCGCACCTCGATCTCCCCGGCGCGGCGACCCTCGAGGCTGAGCACGGTCAACTGCCACCCGTCGTCGGTCCGCAGACGGTCGCCACGCACCAGCAGACGTCCCAGCTGTTCGACGACCGCGCCGGAGATCGTCTCCGCGTCGCCACCGAGCTCCAGGCCCGTCAACCGCTCCAACTCGTCACGGCGCATGGTCCCCGGCACGACCCACAGCCGCTCGTCGTGGCGTCGGGCGTGCTGTTCGGCGTCGAACTCGTCGGCGATCTCGCCGACCAGCTCCTCGATGACGTCCTCGAGGGTGAGCATGCCGGCGGTGCCGCCGAACTCGTCCACCACCAGCACCGCGTGGCTGCGCTCGTCGAGCATGTCGCGCAGCAGCTGCTCGAGATCCCGGGACTCGGGCACGGCCGGGATCGGCCGCAGCAGGTCGGCGACCGTGAGCGCGACCAGCTCGGCGTCCTCGCGGATGAGCACGTCCTTGACGTGGACCAGGCCCACGACGTGGTCGATGTCGTCGTGGTAGACGGGGATGCGGGTGTGGCCGGTCTCGGCCGCCAGGGTGAGCACCTCGGGCAGCGTCGCCGTGTCCGGCAGGGCCGCGAGGTCGACCCGCGGCGTCATCGCGGCCTCGGCGTCGATCTGTGCCAGGCCGAGCGCGGCATCCATCACCCGGGCGTCCTGCTGGCTGATGGTGCCCAGCTGCCGCGACTCGGCCAGCGCCAACGACAACTCGTCGGGGGTGTGCACCAGCTTGTGCTCGTCCACGGGACGGACCTTGACCGCGCGCACCAACGCGTTCGCGAGCCCGTTCAGCAGCAGGATCAGCGGTCGCAGCGCGGTCACGAACCAGCCGAAGGGGCGGGCGAGCCGGAGCGCGACCGCTTCGGCCCGTGCCAGCGCGAGGTTCTTCGGCGCCATCTCGCCGATGACCATGTGCAGGAACACGACGATGGAGAGCGTGATGACGAGCGCGACGGCCGGGATGAGCCCGCTCGGCAGCGCCGTGACGCCCAGCCAGCGCACCAGCAGCGCCGCGACCGCAGGTTCGGCCACCGCACCCAGCGCCAGCGAACACATCGTGATGCCCAGCTGCGCCCCGCTGAAGGTGACGGACAGCTCGGTGAGCGCCTTGAGGGCGCGGCCGGCGCGGGCGTCACCGGCCTCGGCGGCCTCCTCGATGCGCGTGCGGCGGGCTGCCAGCAGCGAGATCTCGGCCGCCACGAACGCGCCGTTGGCGAGCAGCAGCAGCACGCCGAGCAGGATCGCCCACAGGTTGACGGGGCTGTCGGCGACGGCGGAGACGTCGACGGCCAGCGGCATCGAGGCCGTGGCGAGCGACGCGGCCAGTGGGGTCATCGGGGCACCGCCGCGTCCTCGGGCAGGCGCCGCAGCGCCAGCTCCGTGATACGCACCGCCTCGACCCGCGTGACGGTCAGCTCCCAGCCGTCGAGCTGGACCCGCTCCCCCGGCTCGGGGATGTGCCCGAGCCGGTCGAGGACGAACCCGGCGACGGTCTCGTACTCGCCGTCGGGGACCGACACGCCGAACAGCTCGTCCAGCCGCTCGATGCGCAGCGAGCCCTTCACGAGGTGGCGGCCGGCGCCGACCCGACGCACGTCGTGACCGTTGCGGTCGAACTCGTCCTCGATGTCGCCGACGAGCTGTTCCAGCACGTCCTCGACCGTGACGATGCCGGCGGTGCCGCCGTACTCGTCGATGACCAGGGCGAAGGTGCGCTGCTCGCGGCGCAGGTCGGTGATCAGCCGCCGGAGCGGTTCGCTCTCCGGGACGGCCAGCACGGGCGCGACGACCCGGGTGACCGGGGTGGTGGCGTGGCCGTCCAACGGCACCGCCAACAGGTCCTTCACGTGCACGGTGCCGAGCACGTCGTCCTCGTTGCCGGTGTGGACCGGGAAGCGGCTGTGCCCGGTGCGGCGGGCCTGCTGGCGCAGGTCCGCGAGCGTGTCGTCCCCGGACAGCCACACGACGTCGGGGCGCGGGACCATCACCTCGCCGACCCGGATGTCGCCGAGCCCCACCGCGCGGCGCAGCAGCTCCGTCTGCTCGATGGACAGGCTGCCCTCCGCGCCCGAGGCCGAGATGATCCGCGCGAGTTCGTCCAGGGAGTGGCCGCCCTCCAGCTCCGAGGGGGTGTCCACGCGGAAGACCCGGCGCGTCACGAACTCGGCGGCGCGGTCGAAGATCCGGATCACGGGACCGAGCACGATGCCGAAGACGCGTGTGATCGGTGCGACGGCGATCGCCACGCCGAGCGGGCGGGAGATGGCGAGGTTCTTCGGGAACAGCTCCCCCAGCACCATCTGCGCGATCGTGGACAGAAGGAAGGCCGCGGCCACGGACAGTCCCAGCGCCGCCGACTGCGGGATCCCGACGGCGTCGAGCAGCGGCCGGATGATCGTGTCGCCGATCGCCTGCTCGGCGACGTAGCCGAGGATCAGCGAGGTGGCGGTGATGCCGAACTGCGCCGAGGACAGCGCGAACGACAGGTGCGACAGTTCGCGCACCACCGCCCGCGCGCGACGGTCACCCGCCTCGGCCCGCTCCTCCACGATCGGCCGTCGCAGCGACACGAGTGCGAACTCGACGGCGACGAACAGCCCGTTGGCCGCGATCAGCGCGGCGACGAGCAACAGGGCGAGCGCACCGTTCACCGGCAGGCCGCCGGGCGCGGGTCGAGATGGGTCGCCACGTAGGGGCGGGGATGGCTGGGGTCGTCCACGCCGCTCAGGCTAGCGGCCGTGGGCCCCGGTCAGTGGTCGACCTGCTCGAGCAGTCGTCGGGCATGGGCGCGCATGTCGAAGTCGGGGTCGAGCAGCGACGTGATGCCGAGGCCCGTCAGCCCGGCGAGCAGGGTCTCCGCGAGCGCGCGGGCCTGGGCCTCGGACAGCGAGGGATCCTCGCGCTGCCAGGCGTCGGCGAAGCGCTCGACGCGGCGGCGGTGGCTGCGCAGGGTCCGCGCCCCGATGGCCTCGTCGGTCAGCCCACGTCCGAGGGCCAACTGCAGATAGATGCGGGCGATCGGCCCCGCGTCGGTGATGAAGGCCACGAAGGCGTCCACCAACTCGTCGAGCGTGTCGGTGCCCGCGCCGGCCGGGTCCGGGTCGACCGCTTCGATGGCCTCGTGCACCACCTCGAAGATGGCGGCTTCCTTGGAGTCGAACAGGTTGTAGAAGCTGCCGGCGCCGACCGTGGCCTCGTCGGTGATGGCCTTGAGGGTGACCCCCTCGACACCCAGCTCCGAGACCAGGCGCCGCGTGGCGTCCAGGATCCGCTCGCGCGTCTCCAGGCCCACCCGGTAGCGCGCCACCTCGGCTCCTCGCTCGTTGTCGTCGTCGTGTCGGCGTGCGGACCGTACTGCCCCGACGGGCCGATCCGATCGCCAGACTTGCAGAAGTGGAATGAACACTCCAATATGTAGCAGACGCTCCAAGTGAGGCGTCACCTCCCGTGCGACGGGAGGGTGCGCTCCCCGGCGACGGGGAGTTCTCGGGCACGACAGGGAGGCGGTCCGGTGAGCCATTACAAGAGCAACCTGCGCGACATCGAGTTCAACCTCTACGAGGTGCTCGGCGCGGAGGACTACTTCGGCACCGGCCCGTTCGCGGCCGTGGACGCCGACCAGGCCCGCATGCTGCTCGGTGAGCTCGAGCGCTTCACCCGCGAGTCGATCTGGGCCGATTCCTTCGTCCCCGCCGACCGTACGCCGCTCGAGCTGTCGCCCGAGGGCGACATCACGATCCCCGAGGAGCTCGACCAGGCGCTGCGGGCCTTCTACGAGGCCGGCTGGCACCTGCTGCCGCTGCCGACCCACCTCGGCGGCTTCGGCGCTCCCCCGACGATCCGGTGGGCGGCCTCGGAGCTGCTCGCCGGTGGACACGCCACGGCGATGCTGTGGCCGATCGGGGCACTGATGGGCGCGATCGTCGACCAGGTCGGCACGGAGGGCCAGAAGGCCCGTTTCGCCCGGCCCATGATCGAACGCTGCTGGGGCGGCACCATGGTCCTCACCGAGCCCGACGCCGGCTCGGACGTCGGCGCCGGCACCACCCGGGCGGTCAAGGTGGAGGACAGCGGCCCCGACGACCTCGGTGCCGTCTACCACCTCGAGGGCATCAAGCGCTTCATCACGTCGGCCGACGCGCAGACCCACGAGAACACCGTCCACCTGGTGCTGGCCCGTCCCGAGGGCGCCGGCCCCGGCACCAAGGGCCTGTCGCTGTTCATCGTGCCCAAGCGGCACGTGGACGCCGACGGCAATCTCGGTGAGCGCAACGGTGTCCGGGTGTCCAACATCGAGAAGAAGATGGGCATCAAGGGCTCGGCGACCTGCGAGCTGTCGCTGGGCCAGGACGGGACCCCGTGCGTGGGCTACCTGGCCGGCGACGTCCACGACGGCATCCGCCAGATGTTCCTCGTCATCGAGTACGCCCGCATGATGGTGGGCACCAAGGCGATGGCGACGCTGTCGACCGGCTACCTCAACGCGCTGGCGTACGCCAAGCTCCGCCAGCAAGGTGCCGATCTGACGCTGATGACGGACAAGTCGGCGCCGAAGGTGGAGATCATCAAGCACCCGGACGTGCGCCGCATGCTGATCGAGCAGAAGGCCCACGCCGAGGGCATGCGCGCCCTGGTCATGTACGCGGGCTGGGTCCAGGACCAGGCCCAGCTGCACGCCGACGACGCCGAGGAGCACGCCCGCTGGATCGCCCGCGAGGACCTGCTGCTGCCGCTGGTCAAGGGCTACTGCTCGGAGAAGGCCTACGAGCTGTTGGCGCTGTCGCTGCAGACCTTCGGCGGGTCCGGCTTCACGCAGGACTACCCAATCGAGCAGTACATCCGCGACGCCAAGATCGACACCCTCTACGAGGGCACGACGGCGATCCAGGCGCTGGATCTGCTGTTCCGCAAGATCGTCCGCGACCAGGGGTCGACGCTGACGTGGCTGGCCGACCAGGTCCGCGAACTGGTCAAGGGCGGCCGTGACGACGACCCGTTCGCGACCGAGCGCGAGCAGCTCGGCAAGGCGCTCGACGACGCACAACAGCACCTCGGAGTGCTTGTGCAGCACGCAATGGCGTCGATGGATGAGAGCAAGCGCACGGAGATCTACAAGACCGGCTTGAACACCACCGAGTTCCTGTACTCCCTCGCCGAGGTCGTCATCGGCTGGTTGCTGCTGCGCCAGGCCGAGGTGGCACAGGACAAGCTCGACGCCGGGGTGGCGGGCGCCCACGGAGGGCCCGCCGCCGACGGCGACACCGACTTCTACACCGGCAAGGTCGCCTCGGCCCGCTGGTTCCTGCGCACCGTGCCGCCGAAGATCGCGGTGCGCCGGCAGAAGGCCCACGACGAGGACGGCTGGCTGATGGAGCTGCCCGAGACCGCATTCTGACCCTGCTTGCTGGTGACCCGTCCCTGGGCCGCTCCCGCCCAGGACGCAACACGGGGGCATCAGCAATCCGCGGCCCGTTCCACGCTCCCAGGGAACGGGCCGCGACCCTTTCCGCCCGAGCCGCGCTCCGGCTGGCCCCCCGGTCGCTCTTCGCCGTCCGGTGCGGCGTGATTCGGTACCGTCCCCCGTCGCCACCGTCGCGGACCGCCACGGTGCCTCACGAAGGACCTGACGCCCCGTGGCCACTCGTTCCACGCCGTCGCGCAAGACCACGGCCGCGCGGGGCGCGACCCCGCGTGGTCGGCGCCCCGCGCCGCGCCAGAAGAAGCCGTGGTTCAAGCGCTGGTGGGTGATCCTGCTGGTGCTGCCCGCGCTCCTGCTGGGCGCGCTGGCGCTGCTCGTCTTCTACCTCGTCTTCTCGCGCGTGCCGCTGCCCGAGGACATCGCCGCCAACGCCTCGGTGGTCTACGACCGCAACGGCGAGGAGGTGGGTGGTTTCGCCGGACCCGACCAGGCCTCGCGCGAGGACGTCGGGATCGGGGACCTGCCCGAACACGTCGGGCAGGCCGTCCTGGGCGTCGAGGACCGCGACTTCTACGAGCACCACGGCGTGTCGGCCACCGGCGTGGCCCGCGCCCTGTTCACGAACGTCCGCGCCGGATCGGTCCAACAGGGCGGCTCGACGGTCACGCAGCAGTACATCAAGAACGCCGCCGTCGGGGCCGACCAGACCTACACCCGCAAGGTGCAGGAGGCCGCGCTCGCGATCAAGCTCGAGCAGGCGTACGAGAAGGACGAGATCCTCGAGTTCTACCTCAACACCATCTACTGGGGGCGGGGTGCCTGGGGGATCCAGGCCGCGGCGCGCAGCTACTTCGACGTGCCCGCCAGCGAGTTGACGCTGAACCAGTCGGCGACGCTGGCCGGGGTCATCGCGTCGCCGGAGAACTTCGACCCGCTGGAGAACCCCGAACGTGCCGACGCCCGCCGGCGGGTGTCGCTGGCCGGCATGCTCGAGAAGGGCTGGATCGACCAGGCGACCCACGACGAGGTCGCGGCCGCAGGCCTGCCGGACGTCCTCGAGCGCCGCAGCCAGGACCTCGGGCCCAACGCCTACTTCCTCGACGGTGTCCGCCGCGAGCTGGCCAACATCACGGAGTTCGAGGGCGGCGAGCTGTTCCGTGGCTATCGGGTCCATACGGAGCTCGACCCGCGCTTGCAGGAGCTGGCCCAGACGACGCTCACCGACGCGGTCGCGGACGGCCCGACCGACACCGGCGCGATCGTGACCCTCGACCCGGCCACCGGCGGCGTGCTGGCGCTGGTCGGCGGCCCGGACTTCGCCCAGCAGCAGCGCAACGACGCCTACCGGTCGGCCCGCCAGGTCGGCTCGACGTTCAAGGCCTTCACGCTGCAGGCGTTCGTCGAGGCCGGCAACGACCCCGAGTCACGCTTCCCGGCGCCCGCCGAGCTGGACATCTCCGAGCCGGACGACGACGAGCCGGTGCTTATCCGCAACTTCGGCGGCAACGGCTACGGCGAGCAGACGGTCCTGGAGGCCACCGCCTCGTCGACCAACACCGTCTACTACCAGATGCAGGAGGAGGCCGGTCGCGAGCGCGTGATCGACGCCGCCCGCCGCGCCGGTCTGCCGGTCGCCCGCGAGGTCAGCGAGGAGGGCGAACTGGTGCGCCGCGACACGATGTCGCCGGTGCGCTCGCTGACGCTGGGGGTGCACTCGTTCACCCCCCTGGAGATGGCCGGCGCGTTCGGCACCTACGCCGCCGAGGGCACCCACGTGCGCCCGCACCTGGTGACACGGGTGGAGACCGCGGAGGGCACCGTCGTCTACGAGGCGCCCACCAACGGGCAGCCCGACGTCGACGTCGAGGTGGCCCGCGCCGTCACCCAGGGGCTGCGGGGCGTGGTCGAGCGCGGCTCCGGGCAGGCGGCCCAGATCGGGCGTCCCGCAGCCGGCAAGACCGGCACCACCCAGAACAGCCAGGACGCCTGGTTCGTGGGCTACGTGCCGCAGCTGGCCACCTCGGTGTGGCTCGGCAACGCGGACAACTCCCCGATCGAGGGCGATGCGACCGGTGGTGGTCTGGCCGCACCGGTGTGGGGGCAGTACATGGCGCAGGCGGTCGAGGGGCTGGAGGTCCTCGACTTCACGCCACCGGACCTGGACCTCGAGGTACTCAACGAGGAGGTGCCCGAGTGCCCGTCCGGCTACGCCTTCGCGGACCCGCCGTCGGGTGACGCCGACCCGATGCCGGACGTCATCAGCGACATCACGAATGCCGACGGCCAGCCGTGCGTCGAACAGAACCCGGAGCCCGAACCGGAACCCGAGTGCCCGCCGGGCTACGTGTTCGCGGACCCGCCGTCGGGCGACGCCGACCCGATGCCGGACGTCATCAGCGACATCACCAACGCCAACGGCCAGCCGTGCGTCGAACAGAACCCGGAGCCCGAGCCGGAACCGGAGCCGACGGAGACCGAGGAACCCGAGCCCGAGCCGACCGAGGAGCCGGAGCCCGAACCCACGGAGACCGAGGAGCCCGAGCCCGAACCGCAGCCCACCGAGGAGCTGCCGGTCCCGGGCCCGACCGAGCCGGAGGAGACCGAGGACGCCGACGCCGACGCCTGACGCGCGACGTCAGGCCCGGTCGCGCAGGTCCAGCACGGCCCCGGTCGGCACGTCGGGATCGTCCAGGACGTCCCACAGCCGCCGGGCGACGTCGTCGGGGTCGAGCAGCTCGCCCGCGTCGTGGAGGGCCTGGAAGCGCTCCACGCCGGGGAAGTCGCTGGCGTCGGTGGCGCGGATGTGGGCCTGCATGGCGGTGGCGACCACGCCGGGTGCCACGGACAGCACCCGCACGCCACCACGCTCGGCCTGTTCCTCGCCGACCGCCCGTACCCACTGGTCGCCGGCCGCCTTTGCGGCGCCGTACGACGACCAGCCGGCGCGCGGGTTGGTCGCGGCTCCGGACGAGATCAGCAGCAACTCGCGGCGCGCGTCGCGGTCACGGACCGCCTGCAGGACGAGGTGGCCGAGTACCTGCCCGGCCGCACTGTTGAGCAGCACGTTGCGGGTGTAGGCGTCGGTGTCGACCTCGCCGGCGAAGCCGATGGGCTGCAGCGTGCCGGCGTTGTGGACGACCGTGATCCGGTCCCAGTCGCGTTCCGAGACCAGCCGCGCGAACGCCTGGCCGAACACCGGCCAGGCGGCTGGCTCGGCGAGGTCGAGCGCGAGGTGCGAACCGCCCTCCGGCGCGCGGCCGGAACGGGAGACGTCGACGCGGTGGGCGCCGGCCGGGGCGGCCGCCAGCAACGCGGCCCCAAGACCGGCCGACGCGCCGGTGACGACGACGAGATGGTCCACGGTGCGGCCTTCCTCAGCTGACGGCGGGATCTGCGGTCGGGTCCGGCTGGGCGCCGTGGGCGTCGAGGAAGGCCAGCACGCGTCGGGCGAACCGACCCGGTGCCTGCTCGGGGAAGCCGTGGGCGAGCCCGTCGAACACCTCGAAGGTGGCGTCGGGGATCGCGGCGGCCAGCTCGCGGCCGCGTTCCGGTGGGCACAGCGGATCGTGCTCGCCGGCCAGCACCAGCGTCGGACAGCGGATCGAGAGCACCTGCTCCCGGGCGTCGTGCGTCACCGCCGCAGCGGTCAGTGCGACGTGGCGGGCGACCCGGTCGTCGGGATGGCCCGGCGGGCTGGAGAGCCGCAGCAGCAACCGTCGGCGCGAGCGCTCCAAACCGGTGAACGACGTCGCCACCGCCGCGCGGGCGAACCGGTGCCAGTCGCGCGCCTCGACCGCGGCCTGCCAGTCCTGCAGACCACGCCGCAGGCGGGCATCGGCGCGTGCGCAGGTGGCCGACAGCACCAGGCCGGCGACCAGGTCGGGACGCGTGGCTGCGAGGTGCTGGGCGACCATGGCACCCATCGAATGCGCGAACAGCCACGCCGGCTGGTCGGTCACCGCGTCCAGGACGGCGGCGACCTCGCGTGCGAGGCCGGCCGTGGTCGGTGCGTCGGCGTCGGTCGGCCGGTCCGCATAGGAGACCACGAGGCACCGGAAGTGACGCATCGGCAGCGGCGCGTCGCGCATGAGCGCCTGCGTCGCCGGCAGCGTCACCGGCGCCAGTCCGTCGCTGAGGCCGGGCACCAGCACGGCCGGCGGTGCCGCCGGTGGACCGAAGGTGAGGACCGGAGCGCGGACACCGTCGGCGTCCACCCATCGCAACTCCATGCGTACCCCTCGCCGTGGGACCGCCCGCCCGCCGGACGGACGGCCGCGACCCTAGTGGCGGTACCGTCCGGCCCATCGTGACCGACCAGCCAGCCCCGGCACCGCCGACGCCACCCCGCGACGACGCGCGCCCCGCCCGGGGCCCACGGGTCGGCGCGGTGGTCGGACTGGTCGTGTTGGCGATCGTCGTCGCCGCGGGCGTGGTCGGGGTCGGCATCTCGCGCGGGCTGCCGACGTCGGTGCCCTCCCCCACCGGCGACGCCGTCGTCGACGCGCCGCATCACGGCGGGCCGGTCGAGGCCGGCGACGGCTACGCCGTCTGGGAGCGCAACGAGGACGGCGCCCCCATCCGCTGGGACCCGTGCAGCGACGTCGAGGTGGTCGTCAACCCGGAGGGCGCCCCCTCCGGCGCCGCGGCCGATCTCGAACGGGCGCTCGCGGAGGTGGCGGCCCACACCGGCTTGTCGTTGCGCGTCGTGGACGACACCGACGAGCGGCCGGCGGCCGACCGGGCCGCCTATCAGCCCGAGCGCTACGGCCAGCGGTGGGCGCCGGTGTTGGTGGCCTGGGCCGAGCCGCACGAGAACGGCGTGTCGCTGCGGGACATCGACCGGGGCCTGGCCGTGCCCGTGGCCGTCGGTGAGCCGGGCCAGCGGGTGTACGTGACCGGTCAGGTCGTCCTCAACGCCCACCGCGACGACCTGCGGCCGGGCTTCGAGGACCGGGCGGATTCCTGGGGGGCGACGCTGCTGCACGAACTGGCCCATCTGGTCGGCCTCGCCCACGTCGACGACCCGACCGAGTTGATGGCCATCCATCCCGGTGCCGGGCCGGTCGCGTTCGGTCCTGGAGACCGGGCGGGACTGGCGGCGGTCGGTGCGGCACACGGCTGCCTCGACGTGCCCCAGCCGCGACCGGTCGAGGTGGCCCCGCCGCCGGAACGCTGAGGGGCTCGGCCGCCGTGCTCGCCGACGCGAGCGTGGTGTCAGCCGGGCAGGCCGGCGGACGCCCCGGTGGCACCGCCGTCGACGGGCAGCACGACGCCGGTGATCCACGACGACGCGTCGGACAGGAGGAACAGCACGGCCCGCGCCACGTCGTCGGGGGTGCCCAGACGCTGCAGCGGGTGGGCCTTGGCCGCGGCCTCCTCGTCGGCCGACCACAGCAGCCGTGACAGGCGGGTCTTCACGACCGCGGCCGCGACCGCGTTGACCCGGACGTCGGGGGCGAGTTCCAGGGCCAGCTGGTGGGTCAGGTGGTGCAGCCCGGCCTTCGAGACGTTGTAGGCCCCGATCACCGGGCTCGGCCGCAGGCCACCGACCGAGCCGATGTTGACGATGGCGCCGCCGCGCTCGCGCATGGAGCCGTGCCAGGCGGCGCGCGACCACACCAGCGGCGCGCGCAGGTTGATCTCCCAGGTCTTGTCGACCGCGCCCATCTGCACGTCCATGAGCGGCCCGGCGCCCGGGTTCGTCCCGGCGTTGTTCACCAGCAGGTCGCAGCTGCCGAACCGGTCCACCGCCGTGGCGACGGCGGCTTCCGCGTGGTCGGGATCGGCCACGTTGCCGACCACCGGGACGACCCGGTCGCCCAGGTCGGCCGCCAGCGGCTCCAGGGTCTCGGCCTTGCGTCCGGTGACGACCACACCGACCACACCGGCGTCCAGCAGGTGCCGGACCACCGCCTCCCCGATGCCGCGGCTGGCGCCGGTGACCAACGCGACCCGACCGTCGACCCCGATCCGCACGCGCGCTCCTCCCTCTCGTGGGCGCGCGACGCTACACCTCGGCGGGCACCGACCCGCTCACGCGGGTTCGGCCCCCTCCCCGACCACGCCGTCGATGCGTTCCGCGAGATCGAGGTCGCGGCGGGTGATGCCCCCGGCGTCGTGGCTGGTCAGCCGCACCTCGACCCGCCGGTACGAGTTGAACAGATCGGGATGGTGGTCGGCCGCGTCGGCGAGGTCCGCGACCCGGCCGACGAAGTCGATCGCGGCGCGGAAGTCCGCGAACCGCAGACGCCGCACGATGGCGTCGCCATCACGTTCCCAACCGTCGAGGGCCGCCAGGCCACGGTCGACGGCCTCCGCATCCAGAAGGCTCATGACGCACGTGATACCACCTGGCCGCACGCCCCGCCAGAATCGGACGGCCGACCACTAGGCTGCCGCGGCTGCTGCCCGCGACCCCGGCCCCCGTGCCCGCGCAGACGCGTGCGTGAGCGACCCGCGTCGTGTGTGGCGACGAATTCCCTGCGACCCCGACGCCAGGTGACCGCGTGCGCACGCTGCCGATGTTCCCGTTGGGAACCGTCCTGCTGCCGCACATGGTGCTACCGCTGCACGTCTTCGAGCCCCGCTACCGCGAGCTCATGCGCCAGATCATGGCCGGCGACCGCGAGTTCGGCGTGGTCCTGATCCAGCGTGGACACGAGGTCGGCGGCGGCGACGAACGCTACGCCCTCGGCACGGTCGCGCGGGTCCTGGAGGCCGAGGAGCTGGACGACGGACGCTGGCTCGTCATCACGATCGGTACGCGCCGCGTCCGCGTGGAGCGATGGCTGCCGGACGCGCCCTACCCGCTGGCCGAGGTGACCGAGCTGGAGGAGGAGCGCGCGACGGCGCCGGCGGTGGCGCTGCGTGACACGCTGACCCCCCGCCTGCGCCGTGTGCTGGCCATGCAGCTCGAGCTCGGCCAGGACGGCGTCCCGCCGACGGTGGAGTTGTCCGACGATCCGGACGTCGGCTGCTGGCAGGTGGCCGTCGTGGCACCGCTCACGCCCCTCGACGCGCAGCGCATCCTGGAGACCGACGCCGGTCTCGAGCGCATGCAGCTACTCGACGGGATGCTCGTCGACCTCGAGGAGTCGCTCGCCTGGCAGCTGCGCGGCGACGAGTGACCGGCGTTCGTCCACGCCTTCCGGTCCGTCGGGCACGGCCGGTAGGTTCCGGGCTCCGCGATCGCTTCCAGGATGCTGCGCGTTGTCCCTCGTCACCTTCCACGGCGCGAACGGGTCCGAGCCGTACGCGTTCCGGCGTCGGATGGACCGCCCGGGGCGCGTCCTCGACCGTCTCGACGCCCTGCTCCCCCGCGACGCGACCGTGCTCGACGTCGGCGCCGGTGACGGCGCCACCGCAGTCCGCCTGGCCGAGCGCGGTCGCCAAGTCGTCGCCATGGAAGCCCGTGCCGCCCCGACCGAGCGTCGCCACCGCGACGTCACCTGGCTCCGCGGTCGAACCGGCGCCCTGCCCTTCGCCGATGGCAGTCTCGACGGCGCCTATGCCGCCTGGGCGTACTTCCGCCCGTCGGTGCTCGACCCCTCGCGCGGGCTGGCGGAACTGCACCGTGTCGTCCGCCGCGGCGGCCCCATCGTGCTCGTCGGCAACGCCGGCGACGACGACTTCACCGGCCCCGGCACCGCCGGGCGGGGCGAGCCGCTGGGCTGGTTCGCGGACCGGGGCTTCGCCGTGGACGTGATCGACACCCTCTCCGGGATCGACGACGCGGTCGGCTCGGCACCGGCGCGAGAGGTCCATCACCGCGTGTTCGTGGCGACGAAGGCGTCGCGCGGCCCCGGCGAGGTCCGCGTCCGCGGGATGCGGCGGTCCGAGGCACCGCGGGTCGGACGGTTGACGCTCGAGGCCTACGACCGGTTCGGGTCCATCGAGGGGCCCTACCGGGCGTTCCTCGCGGAACCGCTGCAGCGGCTGGACCGGGCATCGGCGCTGCTGGTGGCGGAGTACGAGGGCGAGGTGGTCGGCACGGTGACCTACGTGGTCCCCGGCGACGCCGAGTGGGAGGGCCCGGAGCCGGCGCATGGCGACGCCGGGTTCCGGGTTCTGGCCGTCGACCCGGACGTGCAGGGCCGCGGGATCGGACCCCGGCTGGTCGAGGCCTGCGTGCAGCGCGCCGGCGAGCAACGCCGCCACCGACTGTTCATCTCCTCCATGGTGTGGATGACCCGCGCCCACCGGATGTACGAGCGCGCCGGCTTCGTGCGCCGGCCCGACCTGGATGTCATGTTCCCGGCCGGTCCCGGCGTGGTCTTCACGCTCGACCTCACCGACGAGGCGGCCGACCGCTTCCCGCCGCCGGGTCCGGCGCCCAGCGAACTGCCCTGGTTCGCCGACGCCTGGGCCCACTGACCGCGAACGGCCCCGCTCCCGTGCGAGGGAAGCGTCCTGCCTCGGCCGGCAGGGCTGCAGGGCGGCCTAGGACAGCGCCACGAGACTCCGCAGCGCCGCCACCGCCAGGGGCAGCAGCACCGCCAGGGCGACGGCGCCCAGGATGCTGGCGATCAGCCAGCGGCCCGTACGCCGCGGTGGCTGGGCCGCCGGGATCGCGACGGTCGGCTCCGATGTCGGGATCGCGACCGTCGGCTCCGACGTCCCGTCCGCGACCGTGTCGTCGTCCCGTTCCAGCGTGGCGACCGGCACCCGCGCCGTGCGGTCGACGTCGTCCTCGTCCGTGGATCGCCACGCGGTCGCGTCGGCTGTCGGGACGTCGCCCTCCCCGGCCTCGTCGTCGCCGTCCTCCGGCGTGTCCCCGGCTGCCGTGTCGGTGGCCTGGCCGACGTCGTGGCGTGCACCGGTGTCGGCCTCGTGGTCCACCTCGCCACCATCGGGCTCGGGTTCGAGATCCAGCCACGACGGCGCCAGCGGCCTGGTGGCGTCGGCGTCCCTGGCCGCGGCATCGTCCCCGCCCGGGGCGGGCTCCGCCGCCCCGGCCGAGGCCGCGGTGGACGGCTGGAGCCGTGGGATCGGCTCGACGGGGTCGTCGACCGGCGTGGGCTCGTCGTCGGTGGCGAACAGCGGCTCGTCGAGCGTGTCCGCAGCGTGTGCGGTGCTACCGCGCGCCGCATGGGGGGCGGCACCCGGATCCTCGGCCACCTCGTCGTCGGCCAGGACCCACACCTCGCCGTCGTCCGGGTCGTCGTCGCGCGCGGCGGACCCGCCATCGGCCGCAGCTGCCTCGGCAGCCGGTCGCTCGGCGGCCGGCTCCTCGTCGTCGACCAGGCGGGGCAGCGGCTCGTCCTCGATGGTGACCGGGCGCCGGACGTCCACAGGGATGGGCGGCGGTCCCTCGGCGCCGTGCTGGGCCAGGACGGACGCGACGATGCGCCGCGCGATGGTCGCCGCGTCCTCGGCCACGTCGGCCTCTGCGGCAGGGGCGGCGGGACTGGGCTCGGCCGGCACGACGGCGGGACGGCCCGGGACCGGCTGCAGGACCGGGGTCGCGGGCGCGGGGCCGGGCTCCTCGGCCTCAGCGACCACCGGCAGGTCCTCGGCGAGCGAACGGCTGGCCTCCGCGTGCGCGGCGAGGACCTCGGCGACGATCCGCTTCGCCGCCTGGCGCGCAGGGCTGTCCTCCAGCGCGTCGGGCACGGCGGCGGGGTCGCCGACGTGCGGCCCGAGGCCCCCGGGGACCCCCGGCTCGGCCGGCGCGGGCTCCGCGGCGGGCGCCGACGTCGCCTCCTGACCCTGATGTAGGGCGTCGTCGGCGGCCTCGTGGGCGGCGAGCACCTCGCGGACGATCCGCTGCGCGATCTCGCGCGCGTCCTCGGACACGGCCGTGTCTCCTGGTTCGACAGCAGGGAATCGGTCCGGCCGACGTCCGAGCGTAGTCCGCATGACGCGGCCCGAGTACGTCCGGGACTGGCCGCTAGCCTGCTGTGCCATGTGTGGGCGATTCCTGTCCCTGACCCAGCCCGAGCAGCTCGCTGAGCAGTTCGAGGTCGACGAGGTGCGCACCGAGCCGCTGCCGAAGCGGTGGAACGTCGCCCCGACCCAGGACGTGTACGCGATCATCGACAAGGACGGCACCCGCCGGCTGGGCACCTTGCGGTGGGGTTTCGTGCCCTACTGGACCAAGCAGCTCAAGGGAGCACGCCAGCCCATCAACGCCCGCATCGAGACGGTCTCGACCACCAAGATGTTCGGGGACGCCTTCCGACGCCACCGCTGCCTGCTGCCCGCGGACGGCTTCTACGAGTGGCAGAGCCGTCCCGACCAGGACCGCAAGCAGCCCTACCACCTGGCCGACCCGGACAGTTGCCCCCTGGCCTTCGCCGGCATCTGGACGGTGTGGCGCGACCCGAAGGACCCGGACGCCGACCCGGTGTTCTCCACGGCGATCGTCACGACCGAGGCCAAGGGCCAGATGCGCGAACTGCACGACCGGATGCCGGTGATGCTGCCGCGCCGGCTGTGGGACGACTGGCTCGACGCCTCCGAGGAGGAGGCGCCCCACCTCGTGGATGCCGTCGCCGCCCTCGGTGCGCCGCGCCTGACCGCCACTCCGATCGTCGACCGGGTCAACAACGTCCGCAACGAAGGCCCGGAACTGCTCGAGCGCGCCGCCGAGGACTGACCGGGGTCATTCGCCGCGCGCCTCGGCGGCGAGCCGTTCGGCGTCCTTGGCCCGGGCCGCGATGCCCAGACCGTCCAGGCCCGCGCCCCCGACGTGCAGGCCCGGCACGGCCTCCAGAGCATGCCGGATGCGCTCCACCCGTGCCCGGTGCCCGATGTCGTACTGCGGCAGGGCGTCCCGCCACCGCTGCACGTGCCAGGCCCGGGCCCGTCCGCGGATGCCGGCGGCCTCCCGGACCTCCGCGTCCACCCGGGCGGCCAACTCGTCGTCGGCCAGGTCCAGCCCGGAGGCGTCGTCCACGCGCCCGACGCTGGCCCGCAGCAGGAACCGCTCGCGGTCGGCGTGGTGGGGCCACTTGCGCGAGGTCCAGGTCGCGGCCTTGATCAGCCGCCCTTCCGAGCGTGGGACGAGCAGTCCGCTGCCGCCAGGCACGTCGGCGGCGTCGGCATGGTCGTAGGCCAGCGCCACGACACCGACCGACGCGCTGGGAATCCCCGCCAACTCGCGGGCGGCGTCGTCACAGACCCCGACCAGCAGGCGGGCCGCCACCGCGGGCGGGACGGCCAGCACCACCCGGTCGAAGGTGACCTCACGGCCGGCGACGTCGAGGTGCCAGACGTCTTCCGCCCGCTGCAGGGCCTGCACGGGACGGTCGACGTGGACACGGTCGGCGAGGTCGTCGCGGAGGCGGCCGATGACCCGCGACATGCCACCGCGGACCGTCAGGAACACCGGCCGGGCGTCCGCCGCCGCCTTGACCCGGTGCTCGTGCAGGCCGCGCTGCAGCGACCGGTGCTCGCGGGCCGCGGCCCACACCGGCGGGACGGTCGCCTGGGTGCTCAGCCGGTCGGCCCGGCCGGCGTAGACGCCGCCCAGCAGCGGCTCGACCAGGGCGTCGACGACCGCCGGGCCGAACCGCTCCCCCACCAGGTCGGCGACGCTGCGGTCACCGACGACGCGGCGGCGCGGCAGCAGCGGCTCCATCGCCGCCCGGGCCAGCGCCGCAGGCGACAGGACCCCGGAGCGGGCCAGGGCGCGCAGGTCGGTGGGCACCCCGAAGACGGTGCCCGCCGGCAGCGGCCGCAGCCGGCCGCGCGCCCAGACGTGCACCTGCCCGCTGGCCGGGGCCACGAGGTCGTCGTCACCGAACCCGAGCGCGCGGACGAGCCGCTCCCCCTCCGGGTGCCGTGCCAGGAACGCATCGGCACCGACGTCCAGCGGGGCGTCACCGAGGTGGATGGTGTGCACCTCGCCGCCGAGGCGCCCGTCCGCCTCGAACACGGTGACGTCCATCTCGTCACGCAGGTGCCAGGCGGTCGCGAGCCCCGTGATCCCGCCACCGACGACGGCGACGCGCGTGCGACGACGGGCGGCCGCGGGGGTCGCCGGCGTCGCGCTCACGGCGCGTCCCCGCCGTCGTCGTCATCGTCCAGTCCGAAGGGGACGTCCGCCTCGTCGTCCAGTTCGTGACCCGCCACCGTCTGCACCACCGTGGTCAGCAGATCGAGTTGGGTGGCGCGGCCGAGGTCGACACAGGTCAACCGGATCCCGAGGCGGTCCGCGGTGGCGACCAACTGCGGATCGGCACCCGTGCCCGGTGCGACCGGGCACTCGACGACGTCGCGCCGGCCGTGGGCCTCGACGACGGTCGTGAGCGCATCGACGGCGGTCGGCGTGCGGGTCCGACCGCGCCAGGCGATGGAACGGGACGCGAGGTCGACGCGCGCCTCGATGGCGGCCGCGACCTCGCGCAGGAACATCAGGTCCTGGGCCTCGACGTCCTCACCCGGGTCCGGGGCGGTGACCAGCACGTGGGCGCCGTTCTTCGCGCCGGGGGCGACCGCCTGGGCCAGCGCGTCGGCGAGCTGCGGCAGTGCGTACCAGGACACCACCCCGGCGTAGGCAGGCAGCGTCGCCGAGCCGTCGGCGTGAAGGTCCGGCAGTACCGGCCACGGCACGGCCGCCATGCCGACCACCAGGTCCGCCTCCTCGCCGAGCCGGCCGGCGACCTCGAGGTGGTCGTCAGCGGTGGTGGCGACGACACGGGCGCCGGTGCGCTCGCCGAGCGCGCGAACCAGGCCGGCACCGCCGAGCAGGGCGATCGCGAACTCATCCATCGGCCGGCTCCGCGCCCCGGCCGCGCCGGTCGCCGACGCGGCCCTCACGGTGCACCAGCTCCACCACGTTGCGGAGGATGGCCGGATCCGTGGCCGGCAGTACGCCATGGCCGAGGTTGAACACGTGGTCGACGGCGCGGTCCGCGGCCGCGAGCACGTCCAGCACGCGCCGCTCGACACCCTCCCACGGTCCGAGGCAGACGGCCGGTTCGAGGTTGCCCTGCATGCCCACCCCGGTCGGGATGCGGCGGCGGGCGTCGGCGAGCGGGACGCGCCAGTCCACGCCGACGACGTCAGCGGCGCCCTCGGCCGCCATCGCACCGAGCAGTTCACCGGTGCCGACCCCGAAGTGGATGCGCGGTACCCCGAGTTCGCCGATCGCGTCCAGGATGCGGCGGCTGTGCGGCAGCACGTAGCGGGCGTAGTCCTCGGGATGCAGCGCACCGGCCCAGGAGTCGAACAGCTGGACCGCGCTGGCGCCGCGCTCGACCTGCGCCGTCAGCGACACGAGCGTGATGTCGGCCAACCGCTCCATCAGCACGTGCCAGGTGGCCTCGTCGGCGTACATCAGGGCTTTGGTGCGGCTGTACGACTTCGAGGGGCCGCCCTCGATCAGGTAGCTGGCGACCGTGAACGGTGCGCCGGCGAATCCGATCAGCGGGACGGGGAGCTCGCGGGCGAGGATCGAGACCGTCTCCAGCACGAAGGCCAGGTCGGTGTCGGGCTCCAGCGGCCGCAGCCGGTCCACGTCGGCCGGCGTGCGGAACGGCTGCTCGACGACCGGACCGACGCCGGGCTCGATCTCGACCCCGACCCCCAGCGCCTGGACGGGTGTGACGATGTCGGAGAACAGGATCGCGGCGTCCACCCCGTAGCGGCGCACGGGCTGCAGGGTCACCTCGGCGGCCAGCTCCGGCGTGTGCACGACCTCCTCGAAGGTGTGCTGGGCGCGGATGGCGCGGTACTCGGCCAGGGCGCGGCCGGCCTGGCGCATGAACCAGACCGGCACGTGGTCGTGCGGCAGCCCGCGGCAGGCGAGCACGAACGCGCTGTCGTCGTGTGGCCGGGCGGGCACGGCGGCATCGAGGTCGGTGACGGTCATGTCGGCCTTCGAAGGACGCGGGGATCGGGTCGCACCGTACCCGCGCGCCCACCCGCCCCTGCCGTCCGGTGCAGGGCATCACGGCCCGTGCCGTGGAGCAGGATCAGATCGGGTCGGAGACACCCAAGGGTGGCCCGCGGAACTCGAGGCCGTGGGCGAGCCCGAGTTCGGCCAGCGTTTCCGGAGCCGCCGGACCCGCGGGCGACCCGGCGGCGAAGTCCCGGAAGAACCGCTCCAGACCGGCCGGGGTGGTGACGATCAGCAATCGTCCTGGCTCGTCGCCGACGTTCTGGAAGCAGTGCGGGGTTCCTCGCGGCCCGTAGGCCATACCGCCGATCGACGCCTGGAGCATCACCTCGCCCACCTTGAAGCGGAACTCCCCGTCGAGGACGAACCAGAGTTCGTCGTCGTTGCGGTGCTCGTGCAGCGCTGGGCCCTGCTTGGGACCGATCACGAGCTCGATCACGGTCATCGAGCCGTTGGTCTGCGCCGCGTCGGCCTTGACCACGGCTCGGTCCCCCGTCGGCGTCTCCAGGACGCTGCCCTCGCCAGCCTGCACAGCGAAGGGTGGGTGGGGAGGCGACATGTCCTGCCTCCTGTCGATGTCAGGAACGACCCGACTCCAGATTGGCCTTCAGGCGTGCGAGGTCCTGCGTGGTGGAGCGACGCATGGCCGACTCCAACACTCCTGCGCCCAGACGCGCGAAGCCCGACGGCTCGCCGGTGTTGCGCAGCGTCATGCGGGTGCCAGCCTCGACGGGTTCCCACGTGTAGGTGGTCTCCATCGGGAACGGCCCCTGCGCGGTGCTCATCGCCAGACGCTCTGCTGGCACGAACGCCGTGACCCGGTAGGTGTAGCTGATCCGGCGGCCGAGAAACCGTGCGACGAAGTCCATTTCGGAGCCGACCACCAGCGGCGGCTCGGTACGCCACTGGATCGACTGGATGTTCACATACCACTCGGGCGCATGCCTGGGGTCGCTGGCGTAGGCCGCCACCTCCTCGACCGGGCGGTCGATCACGGTTTCCACCAGCACGTCGACGGGCATCTCGAAGCCTTTCCGCGGGCCCGGGGACCCGGACCTGGCGGGGCCACCTGCCGCGAGCCCGAGGGACCCGCGTGGGCCTCGTTCGCGCAACCACCTCCATCGTCAGCGGCTGGGGGCCAGCGGTCAACCCCAGGCGGCGACGAGGCTGGCAGCGTCGAGCGTCGACGGGTCCGCGGGGGTAGTCCCTAGCCTCGCAGCTGTCGGCGTACTCGTTCAGCACGGAGATCGACCATGCGTGGCGAGGGTCCTTTCGTCCGCGAGGCCGAAGTCGGCGATGCGGCTGCCATCGCCGCACTGCAGGTTCGCTCGTGGCAGGCGGCCTATCGCGGCATCGTGCCGGATGCCGTTCTCGACCACCTGACCGAGGACGCCTGGCGCCAGCGGTGGATCGATCAACTCACCGGAGCCGGACGTGACGGGGTCCATCGACTCGTCTCGAGCGACGCGGTGGACGGACCGGCACGCGCGGTCGCAGCTTGCGGGCCCGCGCTGGTGCCGTCGGTCGCGCTGACCGCCCAGCTCTACGTGCTGTACGCCGACCCACCGAGTTGGGGACGCGGGCACGGCGGCGCCCTGCTGCGCCGCGTCCACGAACTCCTCGCTGCCGACGGACACGCCGGTGCCCTGCTGTGGGTGGCCGCAGCCAACGACCGCTCGATCGGGTTCTACGAGCATCATGGATGGGCGAGGGACGGGGAGACCCAGCGTGAGGAGGTGGCGGGCGCGACGTTCGACGAGGCACGAATGGTGCGCGACCTCGCTGACTGGCGACCGCCGTCGTGATGTGCGGTGCCCCGGCGCACCCACCGCCTCGGGCGGGCCCGACGACGCCCGCCGAGAGCCTGCTCGCCAGAACCGACGCGCAGCAGGCCCCCTCGTCAGTACCGTGCCACCCGTCAACATCGGTGACGTTGATCGGCGGCGGCCCGTGGATCCCACCATCTCCAGCCCGGCGGACCGCCAGCCGCACCCGGCGGACCCGCTCCGGCCGCAGCCGGGAACCGCTGCAGACGCGCACGACGACGCGGCGCGACGCCGCGCGCTCGAGGAGGTCCGCGCGTTCAGCCGCCAGCTGCTCGCCGCAGCCGCCGCCGGCACGGACCTGACGACGGTCAACGACCGTCTGGATCCGGATCCTGCCCGGTTCTTCTGGATCGACGAGGGCGACGGCACGATTCCCGAGCTGCTCGCCGCCGCACGGCAGGTGTTGATGGAGGCCCCGCCGCTGCCCGGCCACGTGCGCCACCGCACCCGGCGCGTGCCCACGGGCGGCGCGGCGACACGCCCGTCGGTGGCGGTCGGCCCCGACGGTCGACGCGTGCTCGCCTGGATCAGCTGGCGACGCGGCGAGGGCGAGCACGTCGTGGCCACCGTCGCGGAGGCCGACGGCGCGCCCCTCGCCGCTCCCGCGCCCGTCTCTGGTCCGCCGACGGACGTGTTCCGCCCGCGCACCGTGGTCGATGCCGCCGGGCGCTGCTGGGTGGCATACGCGCGCGCGGACGGGGTCGCCGGGCCGGTGGCGGTGTACGCGCGCGTGTTCGACGACGGCGACTGGGGCGACGAGCAGCTCGTCAGCACGACCGCGCACCCGTCGTTCAACCAGGAGCTGATCGCCCACGCCGACGGCAGCGTCGAGGTCGTGTGGCAGGGCCGCGACCGCGACCGCTTCGGCATCCATACCCGGCGGTGGCGCGACGGCGCCTGGCAGGAGACGGTCCGGCTGGACGCCGACGTCGCCGGCAACGCCTGGGACCCGAGCCTCACCGTGGCGCCCGACGGCGACACCGTCTACGCCTGGTGCAGCTACCGGGGGGGTGCCTACGGGATCGTCACGCGGCGGGCCGGCGCCGCGGGCCCGGCCGTCGACCTCGGGCCGGCACGCCCGCTGACCGGCGGGACCGACTACGCGCTGCACCCGAGCCTCGCCACCGCCGGCGACGGGTCGGTGTGGTGCGCGTTCGATCTCGTCACCATCCACGGCCACGGCGGATCCGGGCCGACGGCGCTGCTGCCCACGGAGCGGCTCGCCTCGCCGCCGACGCTCGGGATGCGCGACGCCGGACGGTTCGTGCCGCCCGAGATGCGTCCGAACACTCGCGCGCGCGTCCACGCCGTGCGACTCACCGACGACGGCGTGGAGGAGGACCCCGTCCCGCTCGGCCGTGGGTTCGAGGTGAACCCGTCCGGAATGCCGCAGCTCGCCGCCACCGCCGGCGGTGGCGTGGTCGCCGTCTACCGGATCCTGCGGCGCCTGCCGCTGCTGCACTACTACTGGGAGGTCGCCGTCCAGCACCTCGGCCCGGACGGCCCCGGGCCGGTCGGGACGCTGTCGGACAGCGATGGTGGCATGGAGGAGCCCGCCGTCGCCTGGAGCCCCGATGGCGCCGTCGTGGTCGCGGCCACGGACCTGCGAACGACCCACGCGCTGTCCTGGGAGCACGGCTTCGGCGGTCGCCGCGACGCCGCGCTGTCGGTGCACGTCGGCGAGGTCGCCTGGCACGGCGTCCACGGGGACGGTGAGGTGGTGGTGGCCGACGTGCCGGGGGGGCCGCCACCTCGTCGCGGACGTACTCGACCCACCGTCACCGCCAGTGGACGCGAGGAGGCGCGCGCCTGGCTCGCGGGCCCTCAGGAGCGGTACCGCACCGAGGTCGAGGGGGTCACACGCAGCCTCTACTGGGGCGACCTGCACCGACACTCACTGATCAGCCGGTGCACCGCCGCCGACGACCCCGGCATCGACGACTTCTACCGCTACGCCTGGGACGTCTGCGACTACGACTTCTGGGCCGTGACCGACCACGCCGAGAACTCCTCGGACCACCAGTGGTGGCACATCCAGAAACTGGCCGATCTCTTCCACGTGCCCGACCGGTTCGTGCCGCTCTACGGCTTCGAGTGGACCAGCGACCACGGGCACCAGAACGTGATCTACGGCGACGTCGCGCGCGGCGCACCGATCCTGTCGTCGACCGACGAGGCGACCGACCGCCCCGACACGCTCTGGGCGGCGCTGCGGCAGTTCCCCCGGTACCCGGCCATCACCATCCCCCACCACCCGGGGGCGGCGATGGTCCACTACGACTGGAGCTACGGCGACGAGTCCTTCTTGCGGCTGGTCGAGGTCTTCCAGTCGTGCCGCGGCAACTACGAGCACGACGGATGCTTCCGCCAGTACATGGACGCGACGCTGCCCGGCACGTTCACGGTCGACGGCCTGCGTGCCGGGCACCGGTTCGGACTGGTCGCTTCCTCCGACCACGGGTACGGGGCCAGCTACGTCGGCGTCTACGCAACCAGCTTGCGGCGCGGTGACGTCTTCGCGGCGCTCCACGACCGCCGCACCATCGCGGCGACCGCGCGTGGCATCGTCGTCGACGCGCGGATCGGTGACACGTTCCTCGGCGGCGAACGACGCCAGAACGGTCCCGTGGAGCTGCAGGCGTACGTGCGCGGTTACCGCGACCTCGCCCGTATCGACATCGTGCGCGACGGTGAGCTCGCCCACGCCATCACGCCGCGGCTCGACCTTCCGCGCGGCTGGGTCGCCGCGCCGCTCCGGGTGGAGTGGGGTGGCGCCCGGACCGATCGGGACTGGAGCGGAACCCTGACCATCGACGGGGGCGAGGTGCTGCAGACGCCGTACTGGGCCCGCGACATCCGTGAGGTGTCGCGCGACCGGGTGCGATGGCAGGCGGCGACACACGCGTTCGGGGGCGGCGGCTGGTACGCGCCGACCCGGGGTGGGGTCGACCTGACCGTGGTCGGCCCGCCGCACGCCCATGTCGTCGTGGACACGGCCTCCGGCGTGGTGAGGGCCACGCTGCGGCAGGTGCGCAACGGCGTCGTGCACGCCGCCGGCGTCGAGGCGCCTCCCGACGGCACGCTGCGCCTGCAGCCGGGCACGGGCGGGCTGACGAGCCTGGGCGACCGCGAGCACACGCTCAGCTGGGTCGACCCCGCCGGCGGCCCGGCGTTCTACTACGTGCGGGTGTTCCTCGTGGACGGCGAGATGGCCTGGTCCTCGCCGATCTGGGTCGATCCCGGCTGAGCCACGCGCGATGAATTCGTCCGCCCCGACCCGTCAGAGACATGGAGGTGCCTGGCCGCGAGGCCTCAGCTGCGCGAGGTAGGAGGAACCAGTGAGCCTTCCGAGGATCGCCACGCGGGATGAGTGGTTGGTGGCGCGCAGAGAGCTGCTCGCCGCGGAGAAGGACCTGACACGGCGGCGCGACGCGATCAACACGCGGCGTCGGGAGCTGCCGATGGTCGAGATCGAGAAGAACTACGTCTTCGAGGGCCCGAACGGCCCGGTGGGCCTCGTCGACCTCTTCGAGGGACGTCGGCAACTGATCATCTACCACTTCATGTTCCATCCCGAGTGGGACGAGGGGTGCCCGAGCTGCACCGCGGGCACCGACGAGGTGTCCAGGGGGTTCCTCGAGCACCTCCGCATCCGCGACACGACCTATGCGCTGGTGTCGCGGGCGCCGTTGGTCAAACTCGAGCAGTGGAAGAAGACGAAGGGCTGGGATCTGCCCTGGTACTCGTCGTTCGGGTCCGACTTCAACTATGACTTCGGCGTCACGATCGACGAATCCCGCGGCTACGACGAGTACAACTTCCGGACGCTCGACGAGTACGCAGCGATGGGCCAGGAGAGCATGAAGACGGCCGAGCAGCCCTATGACATGCCGGGCCGGAGTTGCTTCCTGCAGGTGGATGGGCGCGTGTTCCACACCTACTCCCACTACGCACGAGCCCTCGAGGCCACGGGCGGCTCGTACTACTTCCTCGACCTCACGGCGCTGGGTCGACAGGAGGAATGGGAGGAGCCGAAGGGTCGCACCGAGTCGGCTCGGGCGGCCAGCCCGGACTTCGCGTCATGACACGGCTCGCAGGGGACGTTTTCTGGAGTGCGTCATGGAGCGCGGAGCGGTTGTCGGGAGGAGTCGGCCGGTAAGCCGGATTCTGTCCCGTCGGCGCGTCGCCGCGCCGACGGTGGCGACCATCTCTCTGGGGCGTCGGTCTCCCGGCGCCTCGGTGCGGCCCACCTGGGACGTGGCGGACGGGCCATCCTGTCCCTGCTTGGCCTTGCTCCGGGTGGGGCTTGCCGAGCCACGGCGGTCACCCGCCGTGCTGGTGAGCTCTTACCTCACCGTTTCACCCTCACCGCGACCGGCAGCCGCGGCGGTCTGTTTTCTGTGGCGCTTTCCGCGTGTCACCACGCCTGGGCGTTACCCAGCACCCTGCCCTGAGGAGTCCGGACTTTCCTCACCGCACGGATGCGGCGCGGCCGCCTGGCCGACTCCTCCCGAACGTCCCAGGGTAGCGCGCCGGCGGGCGCGTCAGGGGGCAGCCGTGGTCGCCTCGGGCGGTTGGATCAGGGCGAGTTCAGCGGTGTCGACGACCTCTCCGGCCGCGTCGTACGCCTCGAGCGTGAGCACGGCCTCCGTGTCGGCTAGCTCGACGAGGAACCACTGCCAGCCCTGTGCCTCGAAGAGCGTCGCGTCGTGCTCCGCGCCCAGGTCCGTGGTGACGAGGACGCTGGCGGCATCGGCGCGGACGGGCCCGGCGACCAGCGCGACGTCTCGGCCCGCCAGCGGTATCTCGAGGTGGCTGGCCTCCGCGAGCACGGGCGGGTCGGCGTACTCCGAGACCGCCGAGGCGGTGGTGCGGTCCGGTTCCCGCCGTTGCCAACGCAGCTCCGGTCCGGGCGCGACCCCGAGCCACCACCCGCTGCCCTCGGCCACCACCTCGACGTCGTCACGCATGGTGCGGTGGCCGCCGCAACCGGCCGTGCCGGCGACCAGGCACGTGAGCAGCAACAGCGCGATGGCTGACGGTCGGCCGCCACGCCGCAGACGCGCGCGGTCGCTCACGTCGGCTCCGGAGCGACCGCCAGGTACACGAAGTGCAACCGGGCGTCGGCGACCTGGGTGCCGTCCGGGTCGGTGACCCGCACCTCGACGTCCAGGCGTGGTCGCTCGCCGGCGTCGGCCGCCGCCAGCGCGGGAGCCAGCACCTGCTCGCCGACTTCGGCGGTCGCGGTCAGCTCGCCACGGGCGGGCGCCGTGTAGCGGACCTGCAGCCCGCCGACGACCGGGACGTAGCCGCGCTCGAGCAGCGGGACCAGGCGGCTGGAGGCGGCCAGCGCGCCAGCCAGCTCGACCGGCGCCAGCTCGGCGATCGCGTGCACACCACCGACGTGGTTGCCCAACCGCTCGTCGGCCGGCAGCCGCGTGCGGGCGAGCCCGGGTGCCAGTTCGACCACCTCGACGCCGAGGTGCCGGTTGAACGGCAGCTGGGTGCCCAGTTGCCGCAGTCCGTCCAGCAGCGTCTCCGTCGATCCGTCCGGCACCCGCGCCCCTCCCCTGGTCCGGCCCGGGACGCTAGCCGGACGGCGTCGGGCACCGTGCCACCGGCCGGTCGCAAGCGGCGGCGTCTGGTTGGATGCGCGCCATGGCTGCCACCCACGACCACACCCCACCGACGCCCGGACGCGCGATCGCGTGGGTCGACGGGCGCGTCCTGCCCGCGTCCGACGCCACGGTCCCGCTGACCGACGAGGGCTTCCTGCGCGGCGACGCCGTGTTCGAGGCGGTGCTCGTGCGCGGCGGGCGGACCCATGCCCTCGAACCCCATCTCGCCCGCCTGGAGCGCTCCGCCCGTGCGATCGACCTGCCGCTGCCGCCGGTCCGGCGGGCGGTCGCCGACCTCCTCGCAGCCTGGGGCGAGCGTGACGGCGCCCTGCGCATCATCGTGACCCGCGGCGGCGCGGTCCGCGGCATCCTCGGCGGCGTGTCGTGGCCGCCGACGATCTCGCTGGCCCTGGTCGCGGCGCCGTGGCGCACCGCCATCTCCGGGGTGAAGACCCTCTCGTACGCCGCGAACCAGTGGGCGTTGCGCCAGGCCAGGGCCCGCGACGCGGACGACGCCCTGATCGTCGACGGAGGCCTGCTGCACGAACTGCCCACCGGCGCGTTGTTGCTGGTGACCGACGGGCAGGTGACGACACCCGATCCGGGCAAGCTCCCCATCCTCGACTCGGTGACGGTGCAGGCGCTCGGCCAGATCGTCGAGGTGGAGCAGGCGACCCCGGACGTGGACACGCTGCGTGCCGCCGACGAGGTGTTCGTCGTCTCCGCGACCCGTCCGGTCCTGCCCGTCCACGCCGTGCTGTTCGAGGGCGAGGAGGAGGTCGAGTACCCGGCGCCCGGGCCGGTCACCGCCCGGCTGCAGGAGGCGTTCGCGGCGCACGTGCTGGCCAACCTCGACGACGGCTGATCGCCCACCCGGCACCCTTGGCCCACCGCCGCGTGGGCGATGGGCCCGCGTCGCCGCCTCACAGGCGGGTACGTCCGGCCGACCCCGCGGCGCCAGGAGCGCGGGCGGCCCTCGTTAGGCTCGCCGCCCGAGGAGGACCGCCGTGCCGACCGATACATCGTCACCCGCCGCATCCCTTCGCCGACCGCTCGTCGTCGTCGCCAACCGGCTCCCGGTCAAGCAGACCGAACGGGGTTGGGAGGCCGCGGCGGGCGGCCTGGTCACGGCGCTTCGTCCGGTCATCGAAGAGACCGGCGGGGCCTGGGTCGGCTGGGACGACGCCGGCGAGTCCGTCCCGCGTCGGGTCGACGGGCTGCCGGCCGACCTGCACGCCGTCACGCTGACGCCCGAGGAGGTCGCGGGCCACTACCACGGCTTCTCCAACCGCACGCTGTGGCCGCTCTTCCACGACCTCGTGGTCCAGCCGGTGATCGACCGCAGCTGGTGGCACACCTACGAGGACGTCAACCGCCGCTTCGCGGACACGGTCGCCAAGGTCGTCGGCGACCACGACGAGCCGCCGGTGCTGTGGGTGCAGGACTACCACCTGCTGCCGCTACCGGAGATGCTGCGCCGCGTCAGTCCCGCCAGCCCGATCGGCTTCTTCCTCCACATCCCGTTTCCCCCGCCGGAGCTGGTCGCGCGCCTGCCGTGGCGCGACCAGTTGCTGCACGGCATGCTGGCCGCCGACTCGATCGGGTTCCACACGACCCGCTACCGCGACAACTTCGTGCGCACCGTCCAGCAGCTGTTCAGCGGCGTGACGTCGTTGGGCGACACGCTGGCCCTGCCCGACGGCCGGCACGTGCGCGCGGTCGCCCACCCGATCTCCATCGACGCCGACGAGTTCGCGCAGCTGGCCACGGACCCGGAGACCGAGCGCGACCTCGCCGAGTTGCGCGAGCAGTTCGCCGGTCGGCGGGTGTTCCTGGGCGTCGACCGGCTCGACTACACCAAGGGCATCCGCCACCGGCTGCAGTCGATCGAGTTGATGCTCGAGGAGAACCCGGACCTGCGTCGCGAGGTCGCCTTCGTCCAGATCGCGGTCCCCAGCCGGGACGACGTGCAGGAGTACCAGGAGCTGCGCACCGAGGTGGAGACCGAGGTCGGGCGGATCAACGGCCGGTTCACCGAGCCGGGCCACGACGTCCCCGTGCACTACCTCTACCGCGGCGTGCCGCGCCACCACCTCGCCGCCTACTACCGCCTCGCCGACGTCATGTGCATCACCCCGCTCAAGGACGGGATGAACCTCGTCGCCAAGGAATTCGTGACGGTCCAAGCCGCCGCCGGCGAGGCGGGCGTCCTGCTGCTGAGCGAGTTCACCGGGGCGGCCCAGGAGTTCGAGCCCGACGCCGTGCGCTGCAACCCGTTCGACATCGAGGGGACGAGCCACCTGATGCGCTCGGCGCTGACGCTCGAGCACGACGACCGGCGCGAACGCATCGGGCGCATGGCGGAGTCCGTCCGCTCCTGCGACGTCTTCCGCTGGGTCGCCGACGAACTGGCCGACATCGAACGGGGACACGCCGGACCATGAACCTCGATCTCGACGACCCGGACACGCTGGCCGCGGACCTCGGCGCCGCCGAGGACTGGCTGGTCGTGCTCGACTTCGACGGTGTGCTGTCCCCCATCGTCGAGCACCCCGAGGACGCCGCCACCGCTCCCGGCGTGGTGCCGGCCATCGAGCAGCTCGCCGGCCGCACCCAGGTCGCGGTCGTGTCGGGGCGACCGATCGCCGAGCTCGAGGCACGCCTGGGCCTGCTGCCGGTGACCTACGCCGGCGGCCACGGCGCCGAGGTGCGCACCGCCGACGGCCGGCAGACCGCCTTCGTCTCGCCCGACGCGGTCGCCGGCACCCTCGACGACGTCGAGGCAGCGCTCGAAGAGCTGCTGTCGACCGACGCCGGCTGGCAGGTGGAACGCAAGGCCGCCTCGCTCGCCGTCCACCACCGCCGGGTCGACGACCGCGACCGCGACGCCCTCCTGCCGCGCGTCCACGAGTTGCTCGAGGCACGTCGCGACGACGACCCCGGCTTCGAGGTGCTGGCGGGCAAGGCCGTCGTCGAACTGCGCCCCGCCGGGGTGGACAAGGGCCGCGCACTGGCCTGGATCGCCGAGCGGGCCGACGGGCGCCGGCCGGTGGTGCTCGGCGACGACGTCACCGACGAGGACGCGTTCCGCGCGGCCGTGGAGCGCGACGGGCTGGGTGTCCTCGTCGCCGACGCCCCGCGCGCTACCGTGGCACGCCGCCGCCTGCGCGACCCGGATGCGGTCGTGGACTTCCTTCGCGCGTTCGGGACCGGGCGGGGTTCCGGCGCGCCCGACTAGAGCCGGGACCGACGAGGACGACGGTGGGACGACCGACGCTGCCGGGACGGACCCGAACGCTGCTGGCCGAGGCGGCCAGCGCGCTCGCTCCTCGCCCCGTGCGCCTGGCCGTGCTCATCGGGTCGTTGGCCGTCACCCTCGGCCTGCACCTGGCGCTGCGCGACGACACGGTGGCGTGGCTGCTGGTCCCGTTCGTGCTGCTGGCCGGCCTGGCCGGCGGAACCCGCACCGCACTGGTCTACGCCGCCATCGCCGCCGTCGGACACGCCGCCCTGGACATCGCGTTCGACTTCACCGGCGGCGACGTCGTCGGCCTGCTGGTGCGCACCGCCGTGCTGCCGTGGCTGGCACTGGTCGGAGCCGCCGGGGCGGAGTTGACCCGCGCCCGCGACGTGGCGGTTGCCCGGTCGGTCAGCGAGGATCCCGTCACGGGACTCCTCAACGTCCGGGTGTTCTACGACGAGTTGGCGCGGCTGCGCCGGGCCGGCATGCCGTTCACGATCCTGCTGGCCGACATCCGCGGCATGCGCAAGCTCAACGAGCGCTATGGCCACCCGACCGGTACGGAGGCGGTCCGCGTCCTCGCCCACGTCATGCGTCGCGCCGCCGGCGAGGAGTTCACCGCCTGCCGCCTCGGCAGCGACGAGGTGGCCATGGCCCTCGCCGGCGAGGACCGCCAGCGCACCCGCGAGATCGTCAAGCGGGTGATCGAGCGACTGCACGACGAGCAGGTCGTGCTGCCCGACGGTGAGTGGTTCGAGGTCCACGCCGCCTACGGCCTGGCCCGCTTCCCGGAGGACGGCGCGGACGAGGTCGCGGTGCTCCGCGCCGCCGACCGAGCCAAGGAGCGCGCCAAATCGGCCGGCCTCGACCGGGTGGCCAACGCCGACGGCAGCGTCGTCTGACCGCTCAGGTCTCGTCGGCCTCGTCGTCGACGAGGTCTTCCGGCGTGGGCGCCTCGTCCGGTACCGGCATCTCGTCGGCGGCCACCCCGTCGGCGGCCGCCTCCTGGGTGGATGCCTCGCCGGTCGGCGCCACGCGCTCGGCTGGCGCGGCCGGGTCCGCCCCACCGCCGAGGTCGTTCGCCGAGAGTTCGCCCGTGGGACTGGGACCGCCGGTACGCAGTGCCATCGCGACCGTCGCGACGAGCTTCGACGCCTCGGCACGGGAGCCGGCGCGCCAGAGGCGGGTCTCGTCGTCGGTGCGGGCCTCCACCAGCCACGTCGTGCCCGGCAGCAGTGCAGCCAGCGGACGTTGCGGGTCGGGACGCCGGGCGACCTCCCAGACTCGTCCGTCGGGACCGTGCGACTTCATGCGCTCACCACCAGCAGTCGACGGCACTGCGGACACGTGGTCAGCGGCGGACCGTCGAAGAGCTCGCCCACGTCCGCGTACGACATCTCGATCCGGCAGGCGGTGCAGGCGTTGCCTTCCAGCTTGCCGATGCCGGTCCCGCCGCCGCGCTGGGCGGCCTGCTCGTAGCGCTGCAGCAGCTCCGGCGCGACCTCGCCTGCCTGCCGGTCACGGACGACGCGCAGCTCGGCCAGTTCGGCCAGCCAATCGCGCGCGGACTCGTCCAGGGCGACCTCCAGCTCGGCGACCTGCTGGCGGGTCGCGTCCGCGGCGGCCAGCAATTCGGCGGAGCGCTGCTCGAGCTCGTCGAGACGCTCCATCACCTCGAGCATGGATTCCTCGTGCTCCTCGATGCGGCGCACCGTCGCGTCGACCTCGGCCTCCACCGACTTCAGCTCGCGGGCATTGGTGACCGAACCGTCGTAGAGCCGGACCCGTTCGGCGTCGCGGCGTTCGATCAGCACGTCGGTCTCGCGCTCGAGCTGGCGCTGCTCGGCGGTCACCCGCTCCAGCTCGACCCGGAGGTCCTCGTGCTGGCGACCGAGCTCGGCCAGCCGCTCGGTGGCCTCCGCGAGCTGGCGCTGCTCGGGCAGGTCGTCGAGGGTGTGCTGCACCTTCCGGATGCGATGATCGGTGGCCTGCAGCTCGAGCAGGCGCTCGAGGTCCTCGGGACTGGGGTCGGCCACCGTCACCTCCACGGGGTCGTCGGCGTGTCCGACGCTATCACCGGGGCGGTCAGGCCCCGGCCGTCCGCCGCCTCGGTCAGGCGGGCGATCCAGTGCGGCAGCGCGGCCGCCTCGGTCGCGTGATGGCCGGCATCGACCAGGCAGAGGCCCTGTTCGAGCGCATCCAGGGTCACGTGATGTCGAAGGTCGCCGGTCACGTAGACGTCCGCGCCTGCGCGCAGGGCGTCCCCGATGTGGCCGTCGCCGGCCCCGCCGACGACCGCGACCCTCTCCACCGTGCGGTCGGGATCGCCGGCGAAACGCAGGTGCGGGGCCGGCAGCCCGTGGCGCACGGTCTCGGCCAGGTCGGCCAGCGTCCGCGGTTCCGGCAGCCGCCCGATGCGACCGAGGCCGACCTCGGCGCCCGCCACCAGCGGGTACAGGTCGTAGGCGACCTCCTCGTACGGATGTGCCTCGTCGAGCGCGGTGACGACCGCACCGGCCCGGCCGCGTGGCAGCACCACCTCGAGGCGCCACTCCTGCTCCGCGGCGTCCTGGCCGACGCCCTCGCCGCTGTAGGGGTCGCTGCCGGGCAGCGGCCGGAAGGTGCCGGTGCCGTCGACCCGGAAGCTGCATCGCTCGTAGTCGCCGATCCGTCCCGCGCCGGCGGCCGCGACGGCGTCCAGGACGGTGTCGAGCGCCTCCGGCGGCACGAACGTCACCAGCTTGAGGTCACCGGACTCGCGCAGCTCCGTCGTCAGGGGCCGCACGTCACGCAGACCGAGCACCCCCACCACCGGGTCGGACGTGCCGGCACCGTCCCGGGCGACGTCGAGGTTGGTGTGCGCCGCGACCACCGCGACGCCGGCCCGGGCGGCGGCGAGTGCCGTGCGGCCGCTGGCCGTCGACGGGGTCAGGGCGGCCAGCGGCCGGAACAGCAGCGGGTGGTGGGCAAGGACGAGCGTGTCGGGGACAGCGGCCGCCTCCTCGACCACGGCGCCGGTGACGTCGAGGCAGACCAGGACCCGCGCAACCGGCCAGGCGGGGTCACCGACCTGCAGGCCGACGTGGTCCCAGCTGGCCGCCTCGGCCGGTGGGTAGCGGTCGTGGACGAGTTGCAGCCAGTCGCCGACCCGGTCGCTCATCGCTTCGTCGCCTCACGTCGCGGACGTCGTGGGCGGCGCAGCCTACGGGTTACCCTGCCGCCCTTCCGGGCGGTTAGCTCAGCTGGCCAGAGCGCCTCGTTTACACCGAGGAGGTCGGGGGTTCGAGCCCCTCACCGCCCACAGGCCCAGAGGCCCCTTTCCACCGAGGAGGTCGGGGGTTCGAGCCCCTCACCGCCCACCGGCCCAGAGGCCCCCTTTCCGCCGAGGAGGTCGGGGGTTCGAGCCCCTCACCGCCCACCGACGCGGCGCCGGTCCGGCGGCGACGAGGATTCGTGCCGGCGGCGTGCGCGCGTCACGAGCCGGGTCACGACGACCGCCGCGATCCCGGCGAGCAGCGCCAGCAGCAGCACCTCGTCGAAGGACAGGCCGTCGATGTTCGGCTGCAGTTCGTCCTGCGTCGCCCAGCCGAACCAGACCTCGCTGATCAGGATCCCGGCGACGAAGTAGGTCACGGCCGCGATCGCCCACAACCACCGCGTGATCGACCGGCCCGCGACGAACTGGGCGATGAGCCCGAAACCGAGCGACATCCCGACGAGCAGGCCCACGCCCTGCGGCCCAAGGTCCCACTGCATGGTGGTCACCTCCCCCGCGTGGCGCCACGCCCATCCTGCGCGCACCGCCCCGCGGGGAACAGGGCGACATGGCCCTGTCCCCGTCGGGTCGCCCCTTTCCTGGGCGGCGCGCTCAGAGGTCGGCGATCGCCTCGGTGGTGATGCGTACGGCGCGGCGGCCGGCCGCCTGCAACGCGGCGAGGTCGCCGGCTGCCTGGGCCCGTTTCAGGCGCCCGAACGTGTAGTCCCGACCGGGGATGTCGACGTCCTGGGCGTCGTCGCCGACCACGACCAGGAACCGGCCGGTGTCGGGCCCGCCTTTGTGCAGTTGGCCGGTCGAGTGCAGGTAGCGCGGGCCGATGCCGACGGTGACCGGGACCCCGAGCCGGGCGCGCAGCCGGCTGGCGGCCGCGTGCAGCGCCCGCTCGTCGTCGCCGCCCGGCGTCACGAACCCGAGCAGCGCGACGTAGTTCCCTGCCGAAACGTCCGCCAGTACCTCCTCGGCATCACCGGCCGGCGGAACGTCCTCGCCGGAGGACAGGACCCGGTCGGTCGCCGTCTTGGCCGACTGCACGTCGGGTTGGTCGAACGGGTTGATGCCCAGCAGCGCACCGGCCACCGCCGTGGCGACCTCCCAGCGCACCACCTCGCCGGCGAGCTGCTCGGGGCCCTTCCACGGCAGCTGGACGACGGGGTGCCCGGCCCGGGCGATCTCCTCGGCGGCGGGGTGTTCGCCAAGCACGACCACCAGCCGGTCATCACCCCACCGGTCGACGTCGGCGAGGTCGGCGTCCAACACCGGCAGGATGCCCACGCCCTCCTTGCCGGTGGATTCGGCGACCAGCTGCTCGATCCACAGGCCGAAGGTGGCGATCTCCTCCGGCAGGACCAGCACCAGCTTGTCGCGGCCCGAGCGGTGGGCCGCCGCCATGGTGGCGCCCAGCACGGCGGGTGCGTTCACGTCCGGATCGCTGCTGCGGGCGGCGGTCAGCTGCTCACGCGCCGGGGCGAGGTGAGCCTCGAGGTCGAGCCCGAGCAGCGCGGCCGGCAGGAGCCCGAACGGGGTCAGGGCGCTGAAGCGGCCGCCGACGTCCGGCTGGCCGTGCACGACGGTGCGGTAGCCCCGATCCTGTGCCTCGTGTTCCAGCGCGCTGCCCGGATCGGTGATGGGCACGATGTGACTGCCGGCGGCGGACTCGCCCACGACCTCGAGCAGCCGCTGGCGGAAGCGCGCCAGGTGGCAGGCCATCTCGACCGTGCCCCCCGACTTCGAGGCGGGGACCAGGAGCGTCGCCTGCCAGGGCAGGTCCTGCTCGACCGCGGCCACCGCGGCCGGGTCGACGGAGTCCAGCACCCGCAACCGCGGGAACCCGGCCGACGGCCCGAACGTGGTGGCGAGCACCTCCGGGTACAGCGACGAGCCGCCCATCCCGACCAGCAGCACGTCGGTGATCCCGTCGGCGACCACGTCGGCGACCAGCCGGGTCAGCTCACCCAGGATCTCGTCGGCGCGCTCGGGGGCGTCCAGCCACCCCAGCCGATCGCTGATCTCCGTGGGATCGTCGCGCCAGACGGTGTGGTCGCGCTCCCACATGCGGGGCACGAGCTCCATGGCCTGCGTGGTCGCGGAGGAGACGGCGTCGGTGAGCGGTCCGAGGGTCATCCGGCACTCCGGGAGACGGGACGGCGGGCGGAGCCCGGCAGCCTAGGCGCCCCGACCACCGGCGCCTCCCGGTCGATAGCCTCGGGCGCACGTGTCCCCGCTCCCGCCACCACGACGAGGTGCCCCGTGTCCGACCAGCCCACGCCCGAGCAGCCCCGCCAGCAGCCGCAGGTCCAGGTGGTCGTCCCCGACGACACCAAGCACGGCGAATACGCCAACTTCCTGGTCGTGTCGCACTCGCCGCACGAGTTCACGCTCGACTTCTGCCAGCTGCTGCCCGCCGGCGAGGCCGGTCGCGTCAACGCCGAGGTGGTCAGCCGCGTGCGCATCGCGCCGACCATGGTCGGCCGGGTCCTGAACGCGCTCAACACGAACCTGTCGAACTACGAGGAGCGGTTCGGCCAGGTCAAGGCGCTGGGCTGAGATGACCACCTCCCCCACGGCGCTGCCGGCCGGCATCCGCCCGGGCGGCCGTTACGCCGACTGGCACCAGCCGGCCCCCGCATACGTCGTCTGCGACGTCGACGGGACCCTCATCGGCCCGCAGGTGGACGCGACCGACGAGGTCGTCGAGGCGGTCGTGCGTGCCCAGGACGCCGGCCTGCGCATCGGGTTCGCGACCGGTCGGGCGCGTCTGGGCGTGCAGGCCCTGTGGGACCAGCTGCGCACCGGCGGCCCACACCTGCTGCACAACGGTGCCGAGGTACGCGCCGACGGCCGTACGGTGGCGGCCTGGTCGCTCACCGTGGACCAGGTGGCCCGGCTGCTGACCTTCGCGCGCGAGCGTGACGACGCCTACCTCGAGGTCTACACCGACGACGGCTACTGGGTCTCGGCCTGGGACGAGCGCGCGCGGACCCACTGGGAGATCCTCGGCCACGAGCCGCTGGGCGTGCTCGAGGACCCGGCGAACCTGGCCGGTCAGCCGATCCCGAAGATCACCATGACCGTGTTCGAGACCGCCGCGGTGCCGGCGATCATCGACGGCATCACCTCGGCGGGCCTCACGCCGGGTCAGGCCGACTCCCCCCGGGCACCGGAGCTGCACTTCGTCAACGCCACGCATCCCGACACCGACAAGGGCCGGGCGCTGGCGCGTGCGGCCGAACACCTCGGGATCGACCTGTCGCGCACCGTCGCCATCGGCGACGCCGCCAACGACCTGTCGATGCTGCAGGTGGCCGGCACCGCGATCGCGATGGGACAGGCCCCGGCGGAGATCCAGGAGGTCGCCCACCTCGTCGTCCCGGACGTGGACGCGCACGGGGTCGCGGTCGCCCTCGACGCCGTGCGGGTCTGGCGCGAGCAGGGATGACGGCGGGTCCGCCGGACGAGCGGCGACGGCCGCTCGTCGCGCGCTTCTCGCCGGACGCAGCCGGCTTCGACGCCGCGATCCGGGCCCACGAGACGGCGATGGCGCGCGGCGAGCCCGGCTATCTCGACCCGGCCACGGGCGCGTTCGTGTTCACGGCGGCGGCCCTGTGGGCACGCGGGCGCTGCTGCGGTTCCGGGTGCCGGCACTGCCCCTACGAGGCCGGAGAACGGGTCGACTGCTGCCAGACGCACTGCCCGGGCTGCCCGTTCACCGACCACTTCGTCGAGGGCTGAGCACGAACCTCAGCGCTTGCCGGGCACCGAGTAGTTCGGGGCCTCGTGGACCACGTCGAGGTCGTGGACGTGCGACTCGCGGGCGCCGGCGGCGGACTGGCGGACGAACCGGGCCTTGGCAACCAGCGACGGCAGGTCCGGCGCGCCGACCAGCCCCATCCCGGCCCGCAGACCACCCTCGAGCTGGCCCGTGACCTCGGCCAGCGCGCCGCGGTAGGGCAGCAGGCCGGACACGCCCTCGGGTACCAGCTTGGAGGGCTGGTTGGCGGCCTCGCGGGCGCTGCCGGCGAGCTTGTCGCCCTGGAAGTAGCGGTCCGCCGACCCCGCGCGCATCGCGTCGATCGAGCCCATGCCGCGGTACTCCTTGTAGCGGCGACCGCCGACCAGCACCTGCTCACCGGGCGACTCGTCGGTGCCGGCCAGCAGGTTGCCGACCATGACCGCGGACGCGCCGGCGGCCAGCGCCTTGACGACGTCGCCGGAGTAGCGCACGCCACCGTCGGCGACCGTGGCGACGCCGAGCTCCACGCCCACCTCGGCACAGTCCATCACGGCACTGAACTGCGGCATGCCGACGCCGGTCACCACACGGGTGGTGCAGATCGAGCCGGGCCCGACCCCCACCTTGACCACGTCCGCGCCGTGGTCGACGCACGCCCGCACGCCGTCGCCGGTGGCGACGTTGCCGACCATCAGCACCACGTCGGGCAGGCGCGCCTTGAGCTTGGCGGCGAACTCCAGGATGCCGGCGGAGTGGCCGTGCGAGGAGTCGATCGCCAGCAGGTCCACGCCGGCGGCGGCGAGGGCCTCGGCGCGCTGCTCGCCCTCCGGGCCGACGCCGACGGCGGCCGCGCACAGCAGCCGCCCGCGCGCGTCCTTGGCCGCGTTCGGGTAGGTGATCACCTTCTCGATGTCCTTGAAGGTGAACATGCCGGTCAGCAGCCCGGGGACGTCGCCCTGGCTGTCGACGATGGGCAGCTTCTCCACCCGGTGGCGCTGCATGAGGTCGCGCGCCTGCTCGAGGGTGGTGCCCGGCTCGGCGGTGACCAGCCCCTGCGAGGTCATGTACTCCGACACGGGGCGGCCCGGCTCTGCCCCCAGCCGCAGGTCGCGGTTGGTGACGATGCCCACCAGGCGCCCGGCGTCGTCGACGACCGGGAAGCCGGACACCTTGTAGCGCGCCATCAGCTCGAAGGCGGTGTCGACCGTGTCGACCGGTGTCAGGGTCACCGGATCGAGGATGAACCCCGACTCCGAGCGCTTGACCGACTCCACCATCGCGGCCTGCGCCTCGATGGTCGTGTTCTTGTGCACGACACCGAGGCCGCCCTGGCGGGCCAAGCCGACGGCCATCTCGGCCTCGGTGACCTTGTCCATCGCCGCGGACAGCAGCGGCAACTGCAGGCGGATCCGGTCGTGCAGGCCGGTCGAGATGTCCACGTCGCGGGGCAGCACCGCCGATGCTTGCGGCACCAGCAGCACGTCGTCGTAGCTGAGGGCCTCGGGGATGTCGGACACGGGCACGCCGGACTCCTCCTGTCCCCACACGGCGGGGAGCATCGCAGTGGGTGGCGACACCGTACCCCTCCCGGCTCGCCCGGTCGCCGCCGCGGCGGGCGGCGGCCGGGCGGCGGTGCTGCTAGCTCCAGATCACCGGCTGCGGCAGGTCGAAGTACCTCGGCTCACCGAAACGGCTCCAGAACTCCTCCATCTCGGCGGCCGCGTCCTCGGGCAGTTCGGCCGCCTCGTGCTCGCGTGCCTCCTGCTCCGAGGTGAAGTAGACGACCTCGAACATCGTCCCGTCCGGGGCGACGGCGCACAGGCCGCCGAGGACGTCGGGCCGGTGGGCCGAGACGAACCGGGAAGCGCGCTCGGCCACCTCCTTCGCCGTGACACCCTCGTCGGCACGGGCCGTGATCACCTGCACGAATCCGGCCTCGTCGCTGCCCCCCTCCAGCATCGTGGCGACGTCGGTGCAGTCGTGGAAGCGCACCTCACCATGGAGGTGCTTGCTCACCTGTGACCACCAGTCGCCCTGCTCGGGGCGCTCGCTGTTGCGGCGCGCCTCCTCCTCCGAGGCGAAGCGGGCCACCACGATCAGGTCACCGGACGGCGTGCGCCCGCCGGTCGAGCCGAGGAACCCGATCGCACCGGGCCGCAGCTCCTGCTGCCAACGCGTCATGACGTCGAGCACGTCGGGGTCGGCGTCGGCAGCGTGGATCACCTGTACGAACATCTCCCACCTCCTCGCGTCCTACCTGCTCAGCATCCCCCTGTTCGGGCCGGCATGGAAGGGGCGGTGTCGACAGCGTCTCGAAAGGTTGCCTGGGTAGCGTCGATCGGCAGGTCGGTCGTGGTGCGCCGAAGGGGCTCCCATGGAGGCGTTCGTCGCTGCGGTGCTGCGGCGTCGCTCGGTGGTCCTGTTGGTGGCGGTCGGGCTGGCGGTGGCCGGCCTGTGGGCGGCGTCGTCACTGCGGCAGGAGGTCTTCCCGGCGATCGAGACGCCCTACCTCGTGGTCACCGCCGTGTGGCCGGGCGCGGATCCCGCGTCGGTCGCCGACGAGGTGGCCGAGCCGATCGAGGACGCCCTCGAGGGCACCGAAGGCATCGAGCACGTCAGCTCGACCAGCGTCGAGGGGCTGACGATCGTGTCGGGCGAGTACGAGTTCGGCACCGATGTCGTCGACCGGGAGCGGCGCGTGCGCGACAACCTCGCGCAGGAGGACCTGCCCGACGACGTCGAGGATCCCGAGGTCCAGCGGGTCAACCCGCAGTCGGCGCCGGTCTTCACCATCGCGCTCACCGGCGGGAACGAGGCGGACCTGCGCACCTTCGCCGAGGACGTCCTCGAACCGCGGCTGGTCACCGTCGACGGTGTCGGTCAGGTCCGCGTCGCCGGCGGGCGCGAGCGCGTGGTGGCCGTCGAGCTGGACCCTCGGCAGTCCGAGCGGGAGGACGTGACCGCGTTCGGCGTCGTCGGCGCACTGGCGGACGCCGACTTGTCGGTGCCGGTCGGGAGTCTGCCCGAGGGCGACCGCGAGGCGACGGTGCGGGTCACCGGGCCCACCGACGCGCTGGACGTCGTGGCTGCCGTCCCCGTCGGCCGCGGCGCCGACACGGCGTCGCTGCCGCCCGCGACCGCGACCGTGGGCGCCGGCCCGGCGGCGAGCGGCGACCCGGCGGCGAGCGACGACCAGGCCGTGACCGACGACCCGGCGGCGGACGGCGAACCTGCGGCGGGCGACGGCGGACCGGGCGGGCAGGGCCGCGAGGCGGGCGGCCAGCGCGGCGCCCGCTCGACGTGGTCGGCGCCGATCGTCGCGGGCGACCCGGACGAGAACGTCCGGTCCGCACCGCCCTCGCCCGAAGACGTGCTGCTGGAACAGCAGCTCGAGCAGCTGCGGCGGCTCGACCTCGAGGTCGGCGACGTGGCCGCAGTCACCTTCGACGACCGCCGTCCCGACGACGCCATCAGCACGCTCGGCGGGGCGCCCAGCGTCACGCTGGAGGTGATCCGCCAGCAGGATGCCAACACCATCGAGGTCGTGGACGGGCTCCAGGCCCAGCTGACCGACGTCGAGGTGCCCGCGGGCATCACCGCCACGGAGATCGTCAACCAGGCGCCCGACGTGCGCGAGGCCGTCAGCGACCTGTCGACCGACGCGCTGATCGGTGGCGCGCTGGCCGTCCTGGTGATCTCGCTGTTCCTCGGCAGCCTGCGCAGCACCGTGGTCGCCGGCGTGTCGATCCCGCTTTCGCTGCTGGTCGCGCTGCTGGCGATGCGGGTCGGCGACCTGACCCTGAACATCCTGACCCTGGGGGCGCTCTCGGTGGCGGCCGGGCGGGTGATCGACGACTCCATCGTCGTGCTGGAGAACATCGCGCGGCTGCGCGAGGCCGGCCTGACCCGCTGGACGGCCGTCATCACCGGCACCTCGCAGATGGTGCCCGCCATCACGGCCTCGGCGATCACCTCGTGTGCGGTGTTCGTGCCACTGGCGTTCGTCGGCGGCCTGGTCGGCGAGGTGTTCGTCGGCTTCGCGCTCACGATCGTGTTCGCCCTGCTGGCCAGCCTGGCGGTGGCCGCGATGGTCGTGCCCGCGCTCACCTCGGTGCTGCTGCCGGAGCGGGCCGCCGAGCGGGGCCTGCGGACTTCGGTCACCAGCCGGCTGGCGGCGGGGGCCCTGCGCCCGGCGCTGCGCCACCGGGCGCTGACGGTGCTGGTCGCCCTCGGGCTGCTGGCGGCGTCCGCGGCCACCCTCCAGTTCGTGCCGGTCGTGCTGTTCCCGGCCGAGCAGGTCGAGGAGCTGGAGGTTGTCGCCGAGGCCCCGACCGGTACCAGCCTGGAGGGCACGGCGCAGCGCATCGACGCGCTGGAGGCGCAACTGCGCGAGGTGCCGGGCATCGAACGGATCACGGCCGTGATCGGCAGCGTGCCGGGCGCGTTCGGCGGCGCCCGCGGCGTGGAGTCGGCGACGCTGACCGTCACCATGGCCGACGGTGCCGATGAGGCCGAGGTCACCGCCGCGATCGACACGGCGGTGGCGGAGACCGACCTGACCGGCGCGGTGTCTCCGTTCGCGGGCATCCCCGGTGGGTCGGACATCTCGCTGCAGGTCAGCGGCGACGACTTCTCGCAGGTGCAGGCGGCGGCGGACACGCTGGTCGGCGCGCTCGAGCAGGTCGACGGGCTGCGCAACGTCGAGTCGAACCTCGACGAGGCACAGCCGGAGATCGACGTCGAGGTGGACCGCGAGGAGGCGGCGGACGAGGGGCTGACGCCGGCGACGGTGGCCCAGGAGATCGGCGCGATGCTGTCGGAGACCGAGGCCGCGACCGTCGACATCGACGGTGACGAGCGCCCCGTCGAGGTGTCGATGGCGCTCGGCGACACGGTCACGGTCGAGGAGCTCGGCGAGCTGGAGGTGGCGCCCGGCGTCGAGGTGTCCGAGGTCGCGACGCTGACGGAGGTGCAGGGCCCCACCGCCGTGACCCGCTACGACGACGAGCGGTCCGCGGAGGTCAGCGGCCGGATCACGGCCGAGAACGCCGGCGCGGTGTCGGACGTCGTGCAGCAGGTGGTGGCGGCCCAGGACCTGCCGCCCGGGGTGAGCGTGAGCTTCGGCGGGATCACCCAGCAGTTGAACGACAGCTTCAGCTCGTTGATCGGGGCGATGGGGGTCGCCCTGGTGCTCGTCTACCTGTCGCTGGTCGCGACGTTCGGCAGCCTGCTCGTGCCGCTGGTGATGATGGGCAGTATCCCGCTGGCGGCGATCGGCGCCTTCCCGCTGCTGTGGATCACCGGGCGGGAGCTCGGCCTGCCGACCCTGATCGGCCTGCTGATGCTGATCGGCATCGTCGTCACGAACGGCATCGTGCTGTTGGAGTTCGTCGAACGGCTGCGCCGCGAGGGACGCACCACGTACGACGCGCTGGTCGAGGCTGCCGGCACCCGCGTGCGCCCGATCCTGATGACCGCGCTGACGACGATCTTCGCGCTGGTGCCGCTGGCGCTCGGCCTGAACGAGGGGGCCCTGCTGTCCGCGGGACTCGCGACGGTGGTGATCGGCGGGCTGATCAGCTCCACCGCACTGACGCTGGTCGTGGTACCGGTGATCTACAGCCTCGTCGATGATCTCCGGCGATGGCTCCTCCGAACGCCGCAGCGTCCCGACACGCCCACACGGCCCGACACTTCCCCACCGTGACGCGGCCGGGGCGGCCCCGTGGCTGCGCCGTCGCGCGAGACGCGGATGATCGGGCATAGGTCGTTCGAGGTCGGCTAAAACCTGCGACGGCACTCCGGCGTCTATCTGCGGACGCCGAGGTCGACAGGGGTGAACGCTGGCAGCGGGGGTGGAGTCCGACGACGTGGCCGTGACCGGCCACGACTTCGACGAGGTCTACACACAGCACGCGGAGGCCACCCTGGCGGTGGTGATCGCCCTCCGGGGCGCACGTGTCGGGGTCGAGGACGTCGTCCAGGAAGCCTTCACCCGGGCACTGCAGCGGTGGGATCAGGTCGGGGCGATGGAGCGACCGGATCTCTGGATCCAGAGGGTCGCGCTGAACCTGGCCACCTCCCGACTGCGGCGGCTCGCCTCGGAACGACGTGCACTGGAGCGTCTGCGGCGCCACCGCGCCGCGATCGGCAGCGTTCGCACGTGAGCAGCCGTTCTGGGACCTCGTGCGGCGACTCCCCGAGCGGCAGGCCCGGGTGGTGGCACTCCGCTACGCGGGCGACCTGTCGGTGCGAGAGATCGCGCAGGTGGTCGGCGTCGCCGAGGGCACGGTCAAGGCGCAGCTGCACACGGCGCGTGCACGTCTGCAGGCCTTCCTGGAGGCGACCGAGCGGCGGGAGCGGCCATGAGCGACGTCGAGACCCTGGCACGTCGTGCGGGTGCGGCGGCGCGTGAAGAGGCACGAATGCGTCTGGCCGGTACAGCCGTGCCGGCGATGCCCGACCGTCGGCGCGGCGGCCGTGTTCGCGCCGTCGGGCTGGTCGTCACGGGCCTGGTCACCGGGATCGTCGTCGCCGCCCTGGCGGTGTCGGCGAACGGTCCCCCGACACCGGTCGTCGAGCCGGCGAGTCCACCGGTGCTGCCCGCCGTGACACCCGACCAGCCGACGGCGCGGGGCGGCGAGCTGCCCGTCCCGGCCGTGGGCGAGGCCCTCGCCGCCTATCTCGACGACGGACGCCCCGTCTTCGTCAGCCACCCCGTCGAGAGCGAGGTCGTCGTCCTGGACGCAGAGGACCCGCGTGCGCCCTGGGGCTCGCGCCAGCTGGTGGCCTACTGCTCGAGCAGCGGATGGTTCGAGGAGCTCCGCCATGGCAGCCGTTTCAATGGCTGGGGGCAGTGGACGGGGGGACCGTCCCCGGCTGGTCTGGCGGTCCATCCGAGCGAGCTCGCGCCGGACGGGCAGACCGTGCGGGTCACCGGCCCCGCGGGCGAGCACCCGGAGCGCGACCCCGCCGACCAGCGGGACCAGTCCTCGCGCGGGCCGTCGTGCAGCGACGAGACCGACGGCCGCGCGACCGGCGGGCCCGGTGTCGTCCAGCACCTGCCGCCAGACTCTCCTTCGGTGACGGACGGCAACGACCTCCCCACGGATCGGTGGACGTGGGTTCGCCTGCTGGTCGGCGGGTCGGCGGCCGAAGCGGTCGTGTGCGACCGTGACGGCACGTGTCCGCAGGATGGCCCGGCGATCGCCGGGCTCGAGCCGTCGGATCCGTTCGTCCTGCTTCCCGACGTCCGCCGCACGATGCTCGCACGAGCGACCGAACATGGTGCCGTCGAGGTGGTCCTGCCGGCGAGCGATGCCGAGGGGCCGCACCCCTTCTTCGTGCCGGTCGAGGACCGACTGCTCGCGCGTCCCCCCGCGGGCGAGGCTTCGGCGAGCTTTCTCGCGGACGGGACACCGGTCTGGGTCGTCCATGAGGCCGGCGGTGAGGTGCGCGTCGTCGACGGCACGTCACCGGACATGCCGACCAGCCTGCTGACCTGGTGCCCCGAGGAGTCCGTGCTCGTCGACGCGGGCGGCCGCGCCTACGGACCTTCGAACCTCGCCCACTACCCCAGCGGACTGGTGGACCATGCTGACACCGTCGGGGTACGCGTCACCGGCGGCGGACCAGTACCGGGATCGGGCGCCGCATCGGAGACGGCGGCCGGGACCACATGCCGCCGCGGGGTCGGTCACGCGCCTCCCCAGTTGGCCATGGTTGCAGAGGGCGGGCGGTTCGTCGCCGGCCCCCACCGATGGACCTGGGTCGACATGGAGATCCGGTCACAGGCCGGCGATCTGTACCTGTGTGCGAGCAGCCGGCACGGCTGCGTCTCCGGTACGGATCCGGAAGCGGCAGCCCGTTGCGAGACCCTCGGGACGCACGCGGATCCCGAGGACTGCGAGCCCTACCGGGATCCGATCGTGACGACGCCGGGCGCGAGGCCCTCCGACGGACGTCAACTCATGCTCGTACGCCTCGCCTCCGACGGGACGGTCGACGTCCGCATCCCGTTGGTGGCGTTCACCTCGAACTGAGCACGGCATCCGGGTCAGGCATCCGGTTCCAAGCCATCAGTTCTCTACGGAGGTTCTGCCTATGTCGGCCGGATGACCTGATCGCGGGCTGTGATGAGGACGTTCGAGTTCGGCGGTCCATGCGGCGTCTGGGGGCCGGTGAAGCCTCGTGCGATCAGCCACCCGCCGAAGAAGACCTCGAACAGGCCGCCGGGAAGGGACAGCACGAGTCCCCCAGCCAGGCCGAAGAGCTCGAGCAGGGCGCCCGCCAGGAACACGGCGTATCCGACCAGTCCCCAGATGGCGAGCGGCCGTGGCACCAGTCCGGCCCGGTCCAGCAGACGGCAGAAGAAGAGGCTGCCGAGACCGAGGGCGGCCATGCCCACCTGGTAGGAGATGTCGTTGACGGCGACAGCGAACGTACTGACCGTCCCGATGTCGGCGGTACCACCGCCGGCCATGTCCGCGATCGGGATGAGTGTCAGGAGTGCGACGACCCCGAGGGCGAGGAGCGTCCCTTCGATGATCCGGCAGGCGAGGTAGCCCAGTGCGACACGTTCGTTGGCCGGCCGCAGGATGGGGTAGGTCAGCACGCCGATGGCGACCACGACGGCGCAGTTGAGCAGCATCAGGACGGCACCGGACACGAAGAACGACGGCCGGTCCGCGACGCGGGTCAGGAAGTCGGGTGCGTCGACGAAGGATGCCACGATGCCGCTTCCGGGCCCGTAGGTGAACATCGCAGCCAGGAAGAGCAGACCGATGGCGCGCGCCCGGGTCCGGCCAGGCGCCCGGCCGGTTTTGGAACGAGGTTCGGTGGACGGGGTGCGGGTCGCGGACGTCATCGGTGTGCTCCTGTCGATCGGATCGGTGACTCGCGATCGACAGCATCACGACGACGGGTGGAGTCTCGGTGGAGACCGGGTGGATCCGCGGTTGCGAAGCCCTCAGTTCCGCTCACGCGCGATGACGTCCTCGAGGACGTCCCGCATGTGGGCCAAGGCGGCTCTCGCGTCGGGGTCGGCATCGAGTTGGGTGGCCAGGGTCGGGTCGGACTCGATGTCGGCGATCGGTTCGGCGATCAGGTGCGTCCGGGCCATGCTGGCGAAGTCGCCGGTGGTGTCCAGGTAAGGCAGTACCCGGGCGGCGTCGCCGAGGCGACCGAGCGACGTCATCATGGGGATGAACTCGACGGCGACCATTCGGGTCACGTCGGTGTAGTCGCTGTCGAGCAGCACCTGGATGTTGTCGCGCAGGATGCGACAGGCCCCGGTGCGGTCGCCGTGCTCGAAGGTCAGCCGGGCCTGCGCGGTCTGGAGCACGCGGTAGGTGCCGGCGGGTAGGTCCAGTCGCTCGGCCTTGTCGAACAGGCGCTTGGCCTCGTCGTAACGGCCGCGGTACTGCGCGGCGTAGGCCTGCATGCCGAGCGCGAAGTAGTGCAGCGTCGGTGGGGCGTGTCGGCGGTGCCGTTCCACCATCTCGGCCGCAACGTCCGCGAGTTCGTCGAACCGCTGGAGCACGATCAACGAGGCCGCCGATCCGGATACCTCGAGCAGGTTGGCCGAGTGTTCCTCGCCGTGCGCGCGGAGCCAGTCGACGGCGGCGAGCGACACCGCCAGCGAGTCGGCACCGACGTTCGCCATGTAGGTGTGGTTGAACCGGACGACCGGGTGATCGGCGTAGCCATGGCGGGCGACGAGCTCGGCGTACTCCCCGGGTGCGTCGGCCTGTGCCCGGCGGTGGCCGGCCCACAGCAACCAGTACACGATCCGTGGTTCGTCCTCGGGTGGGGTGAGGTCCAGGATCCGTTCGGCCCAGTCCGCGATCTCGACCTGGCGTCGCAGGCTGACTTCGGCGGCGATGGGGTGCACCAGCGCATCGGCGAGGTCCGCAGCCCGCGTCGTGCAGGCCCACTCGACCGCAGCACGCAGGTCGGCCCAGAGCTCGGCGAGTCGCGCGACGCCCTCGATCTCGCCGTTGCCGGCCAGGAGTTGACCGATGTCGGCGGTCTGGTCTCGGCACCAGCGGGCGTGGCGGGTCGAGACTTCCTCGTGCTCGCCGCGCTCCGCCAGCGCTTCCCGCGCGAACTCCCGCAGGGTCTCGAGCAGCCGGAACCGCCGCCCGAAGGGACCGGATTCGACGGTGACCAGGGAGCGTTCGACCAGTCCCCCGACGAGCCGGTCGACCTCGACCGCGTCGAGGTCGGCGTCGGTGGCCACGGCCTCAGCGGCGGCGAGGTCGAACGCGCCGGCGAACACGCCGAGCCGTTCGAACAGTCGCTGCTCGTCGGGGGTGAGCAGGTCGTAGGACCAACGCACGGTGGCGCGCAGGGTCTGGTGCCGTGCCACGGTGGCGTGGCGTCCGCCGCCGAGCAACCGGAGGCGGTCGTCGAGCCTTGCGAGCAGCTGCGCTGGTGACAGGCTGGTGGTGCGCGCGGCGGCCAGCTCGATCGCCAGAGGCAGGCCGTCGAGGCGGCGGCAGAGCTCCACGACGTCCGCGCGGGTATCCGCCAGGTCGAGCTCGCCGCCAGCGGCGCGTGCCCGGTCGGCGAACAGTGCGACGGCGGCACCCGCCGCCTCGAGCGGATGGACGGAGACCACCTGCTCGGCAGGGATGCCGAGCGGCTCACGTGAGGTCGTCAGGACCCGCAGGTCGACCGCAGCGTCGGTGATCGCCTGCACGAGCCTCGCCGCGCCCGTCACAACGTGCTCGCAGTTGTCCAGCACCAGCAGCGTGGGACGCGCCTGGAGGGCGGCCGCGATCGACTGGGTCAGGGTGCGGCCGGCGCCGCCGCCGATGCCGAGCGTCTCGGCGACCAGATGGGGGACGTCCGCGGAGGTCGTGATCTCGCTCAGTTCGACCAGCCGCACCTGCGTGCGGTGATCGTCGGCGGCACGGTGTGCCGCGGCGAGCGCCAGCGACGTCTTCCCGACGCCGCCGGGACCCGTGAGCGTGACGACCGGCGAGGAGGTGAGCGCGTCGGCGAGGGCAGCCAGGTCCTCGTCACGTCCGAACAGGCGCACGGAACGGCCCGGCAGCTGGCTACTGCTCGTGCGGGGCGGCGGGTGGTGCCCCGCGTCGAGCTGGAACAGGTCGTGGCCGCCGGCCACCCCGTCGAGCTGGTGCCGACCGAGGTCCTGCAGGCCGTCGCGCTCGAGCAACGCGGCGGTGACCCCGGACACCAGGATCTGCCCGGGATGTGCGGTGGCGGCCATCCTCGAGGCGATGTGCACGGCCGGTCCGAAGTACCCGCCACCCTCCTCCCGCGTCTCGCCGGTATGGAGCGCGATCTGTAGCCGCAGCGCGACCCCGCCGGGCCACGGCTCGTCATCGACCACCGTCTGCAGCTCGCTCGCCCAGCTGGCGGCATCCTCGGCGCGGTGGAAGGCGGCGCCGATCGACTCCCCGGCGGCCACGACGACCGTGCCGCCGTGTCGCCCGGTTACCTCTCGCACCACCTCGTCGAGCCGCCCCAAGGCCACCGCCATCTTGCGGCGATGCTCGACCCACAGGCTGGTGGCGTCCGCGACCTCGGCGAACCCGAAGGTCACCGTCCCCGTCGGCGCCACAGGCGCCAGCGCCTGGCCCCGGTTCGGGCTCGAGGCCTGCGTCTCGCCGTGCAGCGCCTCGTCGTGGGCGAGGATCATCGACTCGACCTCACGCAGGCGACGCCCCGGTTCGACGCCCAGCTCGTCGACGAGGTGGGCGCGGGCGCGCTGGAAGGCACCCAGGGCGTCGGCCTGACGGCCGGTCCGGTACAGGGCGCTCATCAGCAACGCCCACAGCTCCTCGCGGAAGGGATGGGCCGCGGTCAGCTCCGTCAGGGTGGCGACCGTCGAGGCCGCATCCTCGCCCACCAGGTGGCCGAGTTGTGTCTCCATGGCGCCCAGCCACTGTTCGACGAGGCTGTCGATCGCTGGCTGCAGCCCGGGCGCATCCAGGCCTGCGAGCGGTGTGCCGGTCCAGACCGCCAGGGCGCCGTCGACGTCGCCGGCGGCGAGCCGTCGCCGGAACCGGGCCACGTCGACCTGCTCGGGGTCCAGTTCGAGCCGGTAGGCCGCGCCGACCCGTGCGACGACGTCGTGCCCGAGCCCCCGTCGAAGCTGCGCGACGTAGCCCTGCAGGGTCTTGTCGGCCGTGCGCGGCGGCGCCTCGCCCCAGATCACGTCGATGAGCCGCACCACCGGAACCGGCTCGCCGACGGCGAGCGCAAGCGCCGCCAGCAGCACCTGGCACTTGGCCGGGCCGACGTCGAGCGGCTCGCCAGACGCGGTGGCGGCCCCGACACCACCGAGGAGCCGGACCCGCACCACGGCTGCTCCTCGCCTCGGTCGTCGGTCCCTGGGCCAGCGTAGGGCGACCCCCGGCGTGGTGGTCCGGATCGGCTCCACCGGTTCCCCACCGCAGCCCCACCGGGCTCCCCGATGGTGATCCCACCGCGACCGACGACGGTCGCTTCCCACCAGGAGCCACCATGGAACCCACCACCATCCCGCGGCACGCCACACCCGACGCAGCGACACCGATGATGCGGGCCGCAACCCGCGATCACTACGGGCCCGCGAGCAACGTGCAGGTCCGCACCGTCCCCCGCCCCCGGATCAACGACGACGAGGTGCTCGTCCGCGTCCACGCTGCCGGCGTCGACCGCGGCGTCTGGCACGTCATGGCCGGGCTGCCCCACCCGATCCGTCTCGCCGGCTTCGGCCTCCGCACGCCGAACAAGCCTGTGCTCGGCACCGACGTCGCGGGCGTCGTCGAAGCGGTCGGCGCGGCCGTGACACGGTTCCAGCCAGGCGATGCCGTCTTCGGCATGGGCAAGGGCTCGTTCGCCGAGTTCGTCGCCGTGCCCGACGCCAAGCTCGCCACCAAGCCGGCCAACCTCAGCTTCGTCCATGCCGCGGCCATGCCGGTCTCCGGGGTCACGGCGCTGCAGGCGCTGCGTGACAAGGGCGGCGTCCGGGCCGGCCAGAAGGTCCTGATCATCGGCGCATCCGGCGGGGTCGGCACCTTCGCCGTGCAGATCGCCAAGGCCTTCGGCGCCGAGGTCACCGCGGTGTGCAGCCCGGCCAAGGCCGTCATCGTCCGCTCCACCGGCGCCGACCGCGTCCTCGACTACACCCGCGAGGACTTCGTCGCCGACGGACCGATCCACGACGTCATCATCGACATCGGCGGTAACTCCTCGCTCACACGCCTCCGCCGGGCACTCGCCCCCACCGGCACGCTCGTCATCACGGGCGGCGAGACCGGCGGCCGCTGGCTCGGCGGCAACGACCGCCAGGTCCGTGCACTCCTGCTCTCACCCTTCGTCTCCCAGACGCTGCGCACGTTCGTCGCCTCCGAGAACCACCAGGACCTGGCCGTCCTCACCGAGCTCGCCGAGGCCGGCAAGATCGCCCCGGTCATCGACCGCGTCTACCCGCTCGCCGACGCCGCGACGGCCATCCAGCACGTGGCCGACGGTCGCGCCCGCGGCAAGGTCGTCCTCGCCGTCCACCCGACCGACCACACCACGGGGGGTGGCCCGCGATGACCGCCACCACCCTCACCCCCACACGTGACCTCCGCCTCACCGCCCTGATCGGCGGGCTCGGCATCCTCCTCCTGGCCGTCCTGTCGGGTTGGGCGCACTTCGGCGTGCTCGAGGCCCTCGTCACCGACGGTGACGCCGCCCGGACCGCGACCGACGTCCTCGCCGCCTCCACCAGGTTCCGGTTCGGCGTCGTCGCCCTGGTCCTGACCGCGCTCCTCGACATCGTCGTCGGCTGGGCACTGTGGGCCTTCTTCGCCCCGGTCCGCCCCACCGCGGCCGCGGTCGGCGGTGCGCTGCGCGTCGTCTACGGCGTCGTCTTCCTCGCCGCGATCGCGCAACTGGTGGCCGCGCTGGACGTGCTGACCTCGGCGAGGACCGTCACCACACAGGTGCAGCTCGAGGCGCTGCACCGGATCGAGAACTTCCACGTCGTTTGGGACGCTGGCCTGGCCATCTTCGGCCTGCACCTGCTGATCACCGGCTACCTCGTCGCCCGCGCCACCTACGCCCCGCGGCTACTGGGCTGGCTGCTTGCCCTGGCCGGAGTCGGCTACCTCGTCGACAGCGGCGTGGCCCTGCTGGCCCCCGGCGCCGTACCCGAACTGGCCATCGTCACCTTCGTCGGCGAGGTCTGGCTGTTCGTCTGGCTGCTCGCCAAGGGGCGCCACGTGACCCTCGACAGCGAGAAGGTGGACCGATGACGTCGATCCGGACCCGGGGACTGACCAAGGACTTCGGCGACCTCCGGGCCGTCAACGCGATCGACCTGGACCTCCCCTCCGGCGGGGTCGTCGGGTTCGTCGGCCCCAACGGCGCCGGCAAGAGCACCACCATCCGCATGCTGCTCGGCCTGATCGAGCCGACCAGCGGCGAGGCACACGTGCTCGGGCACCCGATCGCCGACCCCTCGGGCTACCTCCACCGCGTCGGTGCGCTCATCGAAGCGCCGGCGTTCTACCCGACACTGACGGGAGAGGAGAACCTGCGGGTGTTCGCCACCTTGGGCGGTCACGACCGCCGTCGCATCGGCGAACTCCTCGAGGTCGTGGGCCTGGGGCGCCGCGGCCAGGACAGGTACAGGAGCTACTCGCTGGGGATGAAGCAGCGGCTCGGCATCGCCGGGGCCCTGCTCCCCGACCCCCACCTGCTGGTGCTCGACGAGCCAACGAACGGGCTCGACCCGCAAGGCATCGTCGAGATCCGCACCCTGCTCCGCGACATCGGCGCCAGTGGCAAGACGGTGTTCGTCTCCAGCCACCTCCTCGCGGAGATCCAGGCCGCCTGCGACTCGATCGTGATGATCGATCACGGCGGCGTGGTCTTCAGCGGCACGATGGCCGACCTGCTCGAGAGGACCTCCCCCGCCATCCGGGCCGCCGCGCAACACGACACCGACACCCCCCGTCTGCTCCAGCTGGCGACCGACGCGGGCTACCGCGCGACGAGAAGCAACGGAGCGATCCAGGTCGACGCCCCCGCGGACTGGGCGCCAGACCTCAACCGTCTCGCCTGGCACGCCGGCATCACCCTCCGAGAGCTGCGGGCCACCTCCGCCGACCTCGAACGTGCCTTCTTCGCCATGACCGGCGCCGACCAGCGAGGAACCGACTGATGCGTGCCTTCCGTTCAGAATGGGTCAAACTCAGCAGACGCAGCACGCTGCTCGGGTTCGGGGGCGCCATGATCGGCTTCTCCCTGCTGTTCACCATCCTCGCCTTCGTCAACGTCGGCGGTGGGAACATCGATCTCGACAGCGGAGGGGCCGAGTCGTTCGTCACCACGGCCGCACTCTCCCGACCCGGCGGCTCGGTCTTCGCCGCCACCAACGTGGCGAGCTTCCTCGGCGTCATCGCCCTCTCGCTCTTCGCCTCCAACGTGGCCGGCGAATTCAGCAAGGGCACCCTCCGCACGCTGTTCGTGACCGAGCCCGACCGGATCAAGGTGTTCGCCGGGAAGATCGCCGCCCTGCTCTCGTTCACCGCGATCGCGGTCGCGGCGACGCTGGCCGTCAGCATCACCGCCGGCGCGCTGCTGGCACCAGGCGTCGGCGTCGAGACGGCAGCCTGGTGGACCGCGGACGGCCTCTCCGCTATCGGAACCACCTACCTCAACCTCACCAGCGCGGCGCTGGTGCCGGCACTGCTCGGCGCCACCATCGCCATGCTGTCCCGATCCGCAGCGATCGCCATCTCCGTCGGTGTCGCCTGGTTCATCCTGGGAGAAGCACTCATCAGCGCCTTCTGGTCCGACCTCGCCGAGTGGGGGCCCGCAGCGGTCACCAACGCGCTGGCCGTCGGTGGCGTCGGTGGCCCCGGACTCATGGGCGGCCCCCCACCCGTGATCGGTTACGCCACCGCGGCCCTGCTCGCCGTTGGCTACGGCGCCTTCAGCCTCCTGCTCTCCTCCGCCGTCCTCGCCAAACGGGACGTGACCAGCTGATCAGCCGGGGAGGTCGCCCGCCCAGCGGCCGGCCCCGGCTCCGACAGGACGGATCGGCCATGAGAAGCTCCGCCTGGCACCCACGGCAACTTGGTCCACGAACCGGGCGCACGTTCGTCGTCACGGGCGCCAACAGCGGCATCGGCCTGGAGGTCACGCGCGACCTCGTGCGACGCGGCGCCCACGTCGTCATGGCCGTCCGCGACACCGCCCGAGGAGCCGCCGTCGCGTCGCAGCTCGACGGGCCAGGCACCACCACGGTCCTGCGACTCGACCTCGCCGACCTCGACCAGATCCCCGAACTCACCCGAGCGCTCCTCACGGGGCACGACGAGGTGGCCGCACTCGTCGCCAACGCCGGGATCATGGGCGGACCTCTCCGCCGCAGCCCGCAAGGCCACGAACTCCAGATGGCCACCAACCACCTCGGGCACGCTGCCCTCATCGCCGGCTTGTGGCCGCTCCTGGAAGCCAGCCGCTCACGGCTCGTCCTGGTCACCAGTGGCGAGGCCCGCGACGGCCACCTGTCGCCCGCCACCACCCGCAAGGAGCTCCTCGACCCCGACCCCTACGACGGCAGACAGGCCTACCGCAACAGCAAACAGGCCAACCTGCTGTTCGCCCAGGAGCTCCACCGCCGGAGCTGCGCGACCGGATCGGCCGTGTCCGCGGTGGCGGCTCATCCCGGCGCGGCTGCGACCGGCCTGCTCGCCCGCCAGCTCCAGCGGGCGGGACGCCCTCGGCTCGCCGGGCTGAGCAGGGGCGTCACTTGCGTCATCCTCCCCTCCGCGCGGGCGGGCGCACGGTCGACGCTCCGGACCCTCGACCCGGACACCCCGAGCGGCGCGTTGGTTGGTCCGGCCCGGTTCGGTCAGCTCCACGGACCACCGCAGCTCCTCGACGTCTACGACTCGGCGAGCGACCCCGCAACCGCCGCCCGCCTCTGGCAACTCACCCAGGATGCGCTCGGCACCCCGTTACCGTTCTGACCCCGATCGTCGACGCCGGGCACCGACCTCGAACGATCTACGTCGCCTCAGGCAGGCTCACATGGTCGCCGGCGCCGAAGTGGTGCCGGTGTCCGCCCGGGGTGGTGTTCAGCCGACGACGGAACACCCGGTTCATGGTCTCGGTGGCACCGAACCCGCACACCCTGGCGATCTCCTCGATGGGGTTGTCCGTGGTCTCGAGGAGCCGGCAGGCAGCATCGAGCCGCAGGGTTTCGACGTGCTCGGCCGGGCTCGCGCCGACCTCGTGCTTGAAGCGCCGGCTGAACTGCCGCTCGGAGAGGTTCACGTTGCGGGCCAGCGCGGGGACGGACAGGTTGTCGGCGAGGTGGTCGGGGAGCCACGCGAGCAGTTCGCGGATCGGTTCGCTGTCGGCGGACTGCGCCGCCAGGAGTTTGGAGAACTGGCTCTGACCACCGGAACGGCGCAGGTACACGACGAGCTGGCGGGCGACGCGCGCGGCCGCGCGTCGGCCGTGGTCCTCGGCGACGAGCGCCAGGGCCATGTCGATCCCCGCGGTGATGCCGGCGGAGGTCCACACGTGGCCTTCCTGTACGTAGAGCGCGTCGGGGTCCACCTCGACCTCGGGGTAGCGCTCCGCCAGCTCGTCGCATTCGGCCCAGTGGGTGGTGGCCCGTCGGCCGTCGAGCAGCCCTGCGGCAGCGAGCAGGAACGCGCCTGAACACACCGAGGCCACTCGGGGTGCCTTGCAGGCGAGCCGTTGCAGGTGCTCCACCAGGATCTCGTCGTTGCTCGGCTCGTCCATGTCCTGGCCGCCCGCGGCCACCAGCGTGTCGAGTGGGCCGTCAAGGTCGACGATCGATGAGGTCGCCATCTCGAGCCCGCAGCTCGACCGGACCGGTCCGCCGTGGGTGCTGACGAGCTCGGTCCGGTAGTCGGCCGTGTCGAGGAACCGGGTCGCGGTCGAGAACACCTCCATCGGCCCGGTCACGTCGAGGATTTGTACGCCCGGGAACGCGACGAAGACGACCCGTCGTGCACGCACGCGCTGGCTCCTGCTCGCGGGCCTCTGACCCTTCCAGCCGTGTCCGACATCGTCAAGCACGTGTCATGGCGTCGTGAGGTGAGGTGCCGGAGTCTGCGAGGACATCCCGATCGGAGCCTCCATGTCTTCTCGCCGTCTCGTCCAGCTTCTCGTCTCGGCAGCCGTCGCCGTGAGCCTGCTCGCATCACCTGTCGTCGCCGCGGCGGCGGCCGAACCCATCGCGCCAGAGCGTCTCGATGCCTGGATCACCGAGCGCATGGATGCCCACGGGATTCCCGGCGCTGCGGTCGCGGTCGTCCAGGGTGGCCGCACGGTGCACCTGGGTGGCTATGGCAGTGCCGACGGCGCGGACCGGCCGGTCACCGAGACCACGCCGTTCCTGATCGGTTCGGCGAGCAAGCCGTTCACCGCCAACGTGGTGCTGCAACTGGTCGACGAAGAGCGGCTGTCGCTGGACGAGCCGGCCTGGCCCTACATCTCCGACTTCGTACCGTCGCCACCGGACGGGTTCGAGGACGCCACGATCCGGCAGCTGCTGACCCACACGGCCGGTCTGGGCATGTCCGTGGGGCTGCCGGGCACCGTGCCGGTCCACACTTCAGCCGACGCGCTCGAGCGGCGGGTGGCCGACATGCTCGCCCAGCCGCTGGCCGCACCGCCTGGTGAGCGCTACGAGTACGCGAACAGCGGCTACGCGGTGCTGGCCGCGGTCGTCGAACAGGTGACGGGACAGCGTTTCGACGAGGTGCTGCGCGAACGCATCCTCGATCCGCTCGGCATGCAGGACACCTTCGCCACCGACGACCACCCTGCCGCATCGCGTTTGGCCAGCGGGCACCGGCAGTGGTTCGGCAGCTGGCGCCCGGCTGACCTGCCGTTCGACCGGGCCGGGGTCGCGTACGGCTATCTCGGCTCCACCGCCGCCGACCTCGCGACCTTCCTGCAGGCCCACTTCGACGGCGAGTCGCCCGCCATTCCGCGCAGCGCGGCACAGATCGCGGACGGACCCACCATGCCCAGCGGCTGGGACTTGCCGCTGGAGGCCAACCAGGGGCTGGGCTGGATGGTCGACGAGCTCGCCGGCCACCAGGTCGTCAGCCACGCCGGCTCGCTCGGCCACTTCACCACCCACCTCATCCTGGTGCCTGGCGCGGACGACCTCGGTATCGCGGTGGCCACCAACGCCAGCGCGTTCGTGGCTGCCGGCCACACCAGCCAGTACGACCTCAGCGTCGGTCTCACCGAGCTGCTGCTCGGCCAGGAGGGAGCCGTCGAGACCGCCAGCCCACTGACGGTCCTGGTCGCTCCGATCGTGACCTGGCTGCTGCTCGCGGCCCTGGTCGGCCTCGCAGTACGGCATCTGGTGACGACATTGCCGCGCTGGAGGCGAGCGGCCGCGACCGGAACCGGCCGTCGTTGGCTGCGCAGGGTCGTCCTGCCCGCTGCCGGCTGGCTGTCCCTCGCCCTCGGACTGTCGCTGTCGCTGCCGCTGGGCGCTGCACGCCACTTCTACCCGGACGTCGGCTGGGCAGCGACCGCCATCGTCGCCGTCGCGCTGCCCTGGGCCGTGATCCGCACCGCAGTGACCATCGCCGCCCTGCGGCCCCGAGCGACCGCCTGACCCGGCGCGCCTCCCTCCGTCCTCGACCCGAGGAGAGATAGATCATGCCCGCGTCCGTCATCAGCACGCTCATCGTCGCTGCCGTCGCAGCGATCGGCGCCACGGGGGCCGTACGAGCGAAGCGTGCCGCACGCACGTTGTACCCGGCGCCGCCACCGGTGGTCGACGACAACACGGTCGACCTCGACCGTCACGACCCGGACCGCCCCACGGCCTTGGTGCTGCTCGACCACGCCGGCACAGAGGTCTCCGACTTCCTGCTGCCCTACGAACTGTTGGCCGCCTCACGGGCGTTCAACGTCTACGCCGTCGCCCCCGAACGCCGCCCCGCAACCCTGACCGGCGGCCTGGACGTCGTCCCGCACCTCGGCTTCGCCGACGTCGCGACGCTGCCGTCGAGCCGGGTCGAGGTGGTGGTCGTCCCGCACCTGCCCACGCCGGACGACCGTGTGCTCGGCTGGCTGCGGGCGCGCTCCGAGGCCGGTGCGCTGGTGCTGACCATCTGCACCGGCGCCGGCGTCGCCGCAGCGGCCGGCTTGCTCGACGGCCGGACGTCGACGGCCCACTGGGGCGACATCGGCCGTTTCGAGCGGCGCTACCCGCAGGTCCGCTGGCGGCGTGACGTCCGCTATGTCGACGACGGCGACTTCATCGCCAGCGCCGGCATCACGTCCGGGATCGACGCGACCCTCCACGTCATCCGACGTCTCGCCGGCGACGAAGGCATGCACCGCGCCGCTGAGACGGTCGGCTACACCGACCTCGGCTACCTCGACGATCCCGCGGTCGAGCCCTTCCGGGTCTCGATGGCTGACCTCATCGTCGTGCTCCGGGCGGCCTTCGCCCGTCGGCCGCGCATCGACGTGTTCCTCGACGACGACGTCGACGAGTTCGCGCTCGCCGCCGTCATGGACACGCTCGCCGCCAGCTTCACCGCGCGCCTGACCACCGTCACCCCGGACGGCACGGCGGTGCGCACCCGGCACGGGCTCACCGTCATCCCCCGGGCATCGGCGGCCACGGCACCGGCCTCTCAGCGCCGCTACCCGGCCCGGACGTCCGGGACGCCGTACCGCGCGTTCGACGAGGCGCTCACCGACCTCGCCGACCTCGGCGGCCGGGCGATCGCCCGGTTCGCCGCCAAACGCCTCGAACTTCGCAACACCCCGATCGACCCCACGACCACGCAGAACGACCACGCAAGGAGCATCCGATGACCCACCACGCCCCCAACCCGCCGTCCGCCAACGTCGACCGGCCGCTTCGCGAACTGGTCGCTCGCCCGGTCGCCGGCCTCGCCCGTGCGGTCCACCGCGCCCCCCGCCTGGTGATCGCCGTCGCCGTGGCCGTCACCGCCATCATGGCGGTGGCCTCCGGTCGGGCGCACGACGCGCCCTCCGGCGAGGGGATGATGCCCGACGTCGCGGAGGCGGCCGCGGCCGAGACCATCAGCGAACGCTTCGGTGACGACCGCGAACAGCTGCTGCAGGTCGTGGTCCGCTCCCGCCGCGAGAGCCTGGTCGGCGCTCACGGCTACCTCGCCGCCGCGCGGATCGAGGCGGCCGTGCGCGACAGCGACGCGGCTGCACGGATCGCTGATCGCGACGGCCGGCCCGGCGTCATCACCTGGGCCTTCCCGGCCCAACGGGCGCTGGCCGGGGCAGATCCGGCGCGGGTCACCGACGCGGAGGTCCGCGCGGCCTACGCCGACGGGCTACAGGCGCTGCCGAGCGAGCACGCCGCGATGGCCACCGCGCTACTGCCCGCCGACACCCCTCCCGAGCAGGCCGACCGCGCGCTCGCGCTGGTCGCGATCGACACCACCGGCCTGAGCGACGATCCCGAGCAGCGCCACGATGAACTGCTCGCGATCCACACCACACTGGCCGACGCCATCGCCGCGGCCGACCTCCCGAGCGATGTCCACGCCGAGCCGTTCACGCCCGAGCTGCTGTTCGCCGGCGCCGAGGAAGCCTTCGAGGTCGAGATCGGGCGACTGTTCACCAGCGCGCTCCTCATCATCGTGGCCATCCTGGCCGTCGTCTACTGGGTCCGGCCCGGCGCCGGGATGTCCAGACGACGTGCCGGCCGCCGCTCGGCAGCCGACGTGCTTCTCAGCACCGCCACCACCTTCATGGCGATCGTGTGGATGACCGGCGCCGCCGCGCTGCTCGGCCCCGGTGGCCTCGACGTCATCGGCGGCATGAACGAATTCACCCAGGTCATCCCCATCCTGCTCATCGGCCTCGGCGTCGACTACGCCATCCACCTGACCTCCCGCTTCCGCGAGAACCTCGGCACCGGCGCATCGGTGACCGAAGCGGTCACCGGCTCGATCCGCACGGTCGGCGGCGCACTCGTGCTGGCCACCATCACCACCGCACTCGGGTTCCTCACCAACGTCTTCAACCCCATCCCCGCGCTTCGCGACTTCGGTGTCCTCGCCGCGATCGGCATCGTCGCCGCCTTCGCCCTCACGATCACCGTGCTGCCCGCCGCCCGGCTGCTGCTCGACCGTCGCGCCGAACGGGCCGGTCGTCTGCCCACGACCGCGTTGGCGCGATCGTCCGATCAGTTCCTGCCGCGCCTGATGGGCCGCACCGCCGTCGTCGCCGAGCGAGCCCCGGTGGCGACCCTCGTCGTCACCGCCTGCCTGGCTGTCGTCGGCGTGTACGGCATGACCCAGCTCGATACGCGGTTCAGCAACACCGACTTCGTGCCGCAGGACGCTCCTGCCCTCAAGACGTTGGAGACCCTTCAGGACGACTTCGCCAGCGCCTACGCCGAGACCACGGACGTGCTGATCACCGGCGAGGTCGCAACGCCTGCCGTGCACAACGCCCTGGTCGCCGTCCACCACGACCTCGCGGCGGTCGACGGGGTGGTGACCGTCGGCGGGATCGCCGACGCGGCCTCCCCCGTGACCATGCTGGCCGGGCTCCTCCAGCCCGGACCAGACGGCGCGACGGCTCCTGGACAGCTGGCGGCTGCCGCGTCGGCGACCGGTCTCGGTGACGATCTCACCGTGGCCGAGGATGCTGACGTGGACGCGCTGTACCGCGAGCTCACGTCGGTCGCCCCGGAGGCCGCCGAGATGATCGCGAGCGACGGGTCCGGCAGTATCGATCACCTGCGACTGCAGGTAGCGACCGTCGCCGACCAGGATCGGGCGGCAACGCTCATGGCCGACCTCGCCGCGGTGTTCGCCCCAGTCGAGGCACACGGCGTCGAGGTGGTCGCGACCTCGACGGGCATCCAACAACAGGTCGTCGTCGACGCCCTCCAGGAATCCCAGGCCACCTCCATGATGCTGACCCTGGTCGTCGCGATGCTGCTGCTGATGGCGGTGTTCGCTTACGAACAGCGACGGCCGGCCCTCGGCGTGATCACGACCATCCCAGTCATCCTGGTGGTGCTCTGGACCTTCGGGATGATGGCCGCAACCGGGATCCCGTTCGGTCCCATCACCGCGACCATCGCCGCGCTCGCCATCGGCATCGGTCTGCCCTACGCGATCCACATGACGCACCGCTTCACCGAAGACCGCCGACGTCACGCGGACATCGGCGCAGCGATCCGGGCGACGGTCCGCCACACCGGTGGTGCGATGGCAGGCTCCGCGTTCACCACGATGGCCGGCTTCGGGATCCTGATCACCTCGTCGCTCGTCCCGTTCCGCCAGCTCGGCGCCGTCACCGCCTACGCCGTCGGCTTCAGCCTGCTGGCCGCAACGCTCGTGCTGCCCAGCCTGCTGGTCCTGTGGGACCGGTGGCACCACCGACACAGCGAGCCGGCTCCCACCACCGAGGTCGATGAGCCGCTCCTGGCCACCGTCGACGCGTGAGCACCCGGCGGGGCCGTCGAGACGGCGGCCCCGCCCACCACCGGAGACAGACATGAAGACCGAGCTCGACGTGGCCATCATCGGAGGCGGCGCCGGCGGCCTCAGCGCTGCCCTCGTCCTCTGCCGCGCACGACGGCGCGTCGCCGTCATCGATGCAGGACAGCCGCGCAACGCTCCGGCGGCTCACCTGCACGGCTTCCTCACCCGCGACGGCACCTCACCGGCCGACCTCATCGACCGGGGCCGGCAAGAGGTCGCCAGCTACGGGGGCCACCTCATCGACGCCCGTGTCCTGGACATCGACGCGGGCGACGAGAGCTTCCGGCTCCGGCTGTCCGACGACGCCGAGCTGTCCGCGCGCCGCCTGCTGTTCGCCACCGGCCTGACCGACCGCCTCCCCGACGTGGAAGGCATCGAGGCCCGCTGGGGCCACGACGTCCTGCACTGCCCCTACTGCCACGGCTACGAGATCGCCGACCAGCCCCTCGGCGTCCTCAACGCCGGACCCACCGCCGTCGAGCAGGCAGCGACCATCCGCAACTGGTCCACGGACGTCACCCTGTTCACCAACGGGTCACGACTCGAAGCGCAGGAACGCGCCACCCTCACAGCGATCGGCATCGAAGCGGTCACCACGCGAGTCGACCGACTCGTCATCACCGACGACGCACTCGCCGGCCTCCGCCTCGCCAATGGCACGCTCGTCACCCGCACCGCACTGTTCGTCGCCATGACACCCATCCCCAACGACACCCTGCTCCGACACCTCGGCGCCGCAACCCGCGACCACCCGATGGGCAAATTCGTGAGCACCGACGAGCAAGGACGCACCAGCATCTCTGGCACATGGGCCATCGGCAACGTCGTCGACCCACGGGCACAACTGATCACCGCCGCCGGCGATGGCTCGAGAGCGGCGATCAGCATCAACACCGACCTGATCGCAGAAGACATCAGGCTGGCCGCCGCCACACACTGAACAGGTCCTGGCATCGTCGTCTGCAGACTCGTGATGTACCGCCGATACGAACCCACATACGAAGGACGGCGAGTGGTGACGCCCCTCGCGGCGATCCGCCGTGGCCTCGACGCCATTGCGGCCGGCGAGGTCGTCTCGCTCGACGAGTCGGTGCCGAGCATGCCGCCCGCGACCGCTCGTAGTGGCGCGGGTCTTCCTCAGCCGTCTGCCGATCATCTACGAGCTCCGAGACCACCGGACTCACCCCGTGGTCGCCATTCGGCACCGCGGCAGCGCTCACGGCACCGACCCGCGGTAGGCCCCGGCGACCAGGGCGCAACGCCCGGCTCCGCCGCTGCCGTACGCGCTCGAGCGGAGCACGCTCCGCGGTTCGTGCTCCCGCTCTAGGCACACGCACCCCCTACCGCCCGAAAGCATGGTCGAGGCAGTGCCGCACGGTCGCACAGATGACGCACCGGCGCGGCGCTCGACCGACCGTGCATCGCAGATCCGACCTCCTACCGGGCGGGGCGCCACTTCCCCTCACCCGCGTGTCCGCTGCCACGCCCTGAGCACGGGAAAGCGGCGCCGGCGTCAGTAGCCCTCGAGGCGCTGCCAGCCCTCGCCGACGACGTGGAGGAAGGCGACGCCATTGCCGCGGGCGACGCGATCCACGCCGTCGGTGCCGTCGCCGAGGTACCAGTGCTCGGCACCTGCCTCGACGTCGAAGGGATGGGCCTGCTCCGACAGGTCGAACCGGCGACCGTCGACCTCCCAGTGCACCCAGCACGGCTCCGGGTACTCGACGCCGTCGTCGTCGGTGAAGTCCTCCTCGACGTCGACCGGCTCGCTGCACTCCTCGACCAGCTGCACCGGCATGATCTCGCACGGCTCCGGCAGTGGTGCCTCGTCGTCGGTGAGGTCGAGGTCGGCACGCTCGTCGGCCGTCATGCAGCGGGCCCAGGGGCCGTCGAGGTGGCCGTGGTCGTCGGGAACGACCGACGGGTCCTCGATGACGCCGGCCCGAATCAGCGCCGTCTGCAGCTGCTGGATCTCCCAGGAGTCGTCACCGTCGGGAACCGAGCCGGCCGACCAGGCGGCGTCGCGTGCCTCGAACGCGACCTGCATCGCCACGAAGGCGAAGACGGCGGCCAGCCCAGCGAGCACGAGCGTGACGACCTGGACCCAGTGCGGCCGTTCCATGCGACTCCCCTGCCCCGTACGGCGGCGAGCGCCACCCCTGATGCGGAGGATAAGTCACCGAGCTGCGGGCACCCGGCCGAAACCGCGCGGCGGTACGCCGTCAGTCGATCGCGCCGATCTCGCGAAGGGCGGTCTTCCAGGTGTCCTGGTCGCGCGCCTCGGGGATCGGGTTGTTGTCGGCGTAGATCACCTTGCCGTCCTTGTCGACGATGAAGGTGCCACGCGTCGCGATCCCGAGCCGCTCGTCGAACACCCCGTAGGCCTGCGCGACGGCCCCGTGCGGCCAGAAGTCGCTCAGCAGTGGGAACTCGAAGCCCTGCTCGTGGGCCCAGCGCTGGTGGGTCGGCGGCGAGTCGACGGAGATCGCCACCGTCTCCACCTCTTCGTTGCGGAACACGTCGATGGCGTCGCGGATCCCGCACATCTCGGACTCGCACACGCCGGTGAAGGACATCGGGTAGAAGACCACGACGACGTTCTTCTTGCCCCGGTAGTCCGACAGCCGCACCGGCTGACCGGTCTGGTCGCGGAGTTCGAAGTCGGGCGCTTCCTGGCCGATCTGCACCGTCACGGTTCGTGCTCCTGACGACGCCGGGGCGGGGATGCGGGAGGAGGAACAGCGGGCGCCGCGGCCGCGCAGGCTACTGCGCCGCCGGCCGACCACGGTCGCGGGCGAGGCGGCCGAGCAGCGGGATGGCGGCGATCTTGTCGTCGGTGAGCTGGTCCCAGACGATCCGGCCGGCACTCCAGTCCTGCGTCCGCGGGATCCGCAGCACCCGTTCGGGCGTGACCACCAGGTCGACGCGCAGGTCGTGGGCCGTGCGCGGGATCTGGCCGGCCGGCAGCACCTGCAGGTCGTGCACGGTCGTGGCGATCACCGTGTCCGGACCGATCATCCCGGCCTCGCAGGCCAGCGCGAACTCCAGGTCGCTGAACCCGCCGCCCTTGCCCAGCCGCGTGCCGTCCTCGGACACGGCGACGCAGCCGGTGACCACGAGGTCGACCGGCTCGAGCTCCTCGACGGCGACGGTGCGGGCGCTGGCGGACGCACCCTTGATGGACGAGGCCTTGCGCGGCGTGTCCGCGAGGTGATCGGGATCGAGTAGGAAGAACGGGTCGTCGCCGGCCAGCCGCGGCACCGCCATGAACACGACCTTGCCGTCCTCGAGCGCCCGCTGCCGCACCGGCCACTGCGGGCTGTCCGGGTTGGCCTTGACCGTGCGGGCGGCCGCCCACTCCTCGGTCTCGCGCAGCCGCTGCGCGGCCGCTTCTGCGCCGACGAAGTTGCTGATCCGGTGGTGCGCGCCCGGGAAGCGGGCCACCTTCGCGGCGCTCAGCGCGTCCCAGGTCCGCGTGCGGAGCTCGGCCTTGCGCTCCAGCAGCTGCCGGTCACCGCCGGCGTCGGCGTCATGCCGTCGAGGCTTCCGGGCCACGCTCGACCTCCTCCCCCGGCTGCTCCACGGTGTCGGGCAGACGCAGCAGGCGCGGCCGGTCGTCGACGGTCTCCGGCGCGACCTGCCGCTGCTCGCGCACCTCCTCGATGCGCTCCAGCTGCCGCTCGAGCTGCCGGCGGCGGGTCGTTGCGAGCCCGTCGTAGGTGCGCCGCACCGTGTCGAGCTGCCGGCCGAGCTTGTCCATGTCGTCCACGTACTTGCCCCACTGCTGCGTGAAGCCCGACAGCAGCGCGACGATCTGGTCGGACGTGCGCTGCAACGCCACGCCGTCGCAGGCCTGACGCACCACCGCCAGAACGGCGAAGAGGGTCGAAGGCGAGCACAGCACGACCCCTTGTCGCAGCGCGTCGTCCAGCAGCTGCGGATCCTGTTCGTGCACGTAGCCGTACACGTGTTCGTTGGGCAGGAACAGCAGCACGAAGTCGAGCGTGCCCGCCTCGGGGTCCACGTACCCGCGTGTCGCGAGCTCCTTCACCCGGCCACGGACGTCGCGCAGGAACGCCTTGCGGCAGCGCTCCTGGTCGGCCTCGCCCGCACACTCCAGCATCGCGAGGTAGTTCGCCAGTGGGAACTTCACGTCCATGTGCACGCACAGCTCGCCGGGCAGCAGGAACGTCACGTCGGGCCGGCTGCCCGAGGCGAGCGTGCGCTGCGTGACGTAGTTGACGCCGTGCTTGAACCCGGCCGCGTGCAGCACGTCCTCGGCCATGCGCTCGCCCCACTGACCGCGCGCCTGCGACGAGGTCAGCGCCTCGCGCAGCGCACCGGCGGTCGCCGCCAGCTCCGCATGGGTGCGCGTCACCCCCTGCAGCTGTTCGCGCACCTGCCCGAGCTGGCCTGCCCGCTCCGACTCCAGCTGCTGGACCAGCTCCACCACCTGGCCGAGGGTGGCCCCCATGCGCTGCAGTTCCGCGTCGATCAGCGCCTTGCGCCCGTCCAGTTCGGCCGCGCCGGTGCGCTGCGTGGCCGCGACCTGCTGGTCGGCCACCTCGACCAGGGTCTGGATGGCGTGCTGCAGCTCCTGGCGGTTGCGTTGCGCCACCACCTCCGTCGCGGCCTGCTGCTGGGCGAGCAGCTCACCGCGCAGCCGCTCGACCAGGTCGCGGGAGTCGTCGCGCTGCTGGCGCGACATCCACCACGCGACGGCCAGACCGACCGCGGCCGCGGCGAGCGTGGCGGTCAGCATGGTCGTGAGCATCGGCGTCCCTTCGTCGAGCGAACGGGCGCACCGTACGAACCGGGTGTGACACGACCGCGGATTTGGCCCCGCCATGGCGGCCACCACGTCCCGCCGCGACACCGCCACCGCACGGCGCCGCCGGCGACGCCCTCAGGCCTCGTGGTCCTCGGGGAAGGGTGTGTCCTCGATCAGTTCCTCGGCCTCCGGGTCCCACTCGGGCTCGCGGCGGACCGGTTGCACGGCCGTCGACGGGAAGTCCTTGAGCGGGCCGCTGGGCTCGGCGTCCCACTTCGCGAAGGTCAACGGTGTCTGCAGGTACAGCGCCAGCAGCTCGCCGACCGCCACCAGCGAGTCGAGGTGGGTGCGCTCGTGCCCGTGGGTCGCGTCGACACCGAATCCCAGCAGCGCCGCGCGGGTCTCCGCGCCCGCCTCGAGTGCGGAGGCGACGTCCGAGCGGTAGTAGCGGAACACGTCGCGGTGGGCCTCGATGCCGTGCTCGCGGGCCAGCCCGTGCAGCTTGCGCGACAGGTGGTAGTCGAACGGGCCGTGCAGGTCCTGCATGGCGACCGTCACGCCGGTCTCGGTCGAGTGCTGGCCCGGCGCCACGACCGCCGCGTCGACGGACACCAGTTCGGCCACGTCATGGTAGAGACCCGAGGACGCCCCGTGACCGACCTCCTCCGCGACGGTGATCAGCAGGTGCGCGCCGACCTGCAGTTCCTCGCCGCGGTCGAGGACCGCCTTGAACGCCGCCAGCGTCGCGGCCACGCCCGCCTTGTCGTCGAGGTGGCGTGAGGTGACGAACCCGGACCGGGTGATGACCGGGAACGCGACCTGCGCCACGAAGTCGCCGACCTGGATGCCGAGGTCCGCGAGGTCCTGCGCCGTGGCCACGCGCTCGTCGACCCGCACCTCGACGTGCTGCCAGCCGATCGGGTGCGTGTCGATGTCGTCGCCGAAGGCGTGCCCGGACGCCTTGGTCGGCAGGATGGTGCCGTAGTAGGTGTTCTCCGGGTCGTCGGTGAAGATCTGCACGCGCGTGCCCTCGGAGAACCGCGCACTGTGGGTGCCGACGGGCACGATCGCGAGCCGGCCGTTGGGCTTGAGCTCCTGGACCATGCAGCCGATCGTGTCCGTGTGGACCACGACGGCGCGGTCGAGGGTGCCTTCCTCGCCGTCGAGGCTGCCCACCATGACACCACGGCGGGTGACCTCGAAGGGCAGGCCGATCTCCTCCAGGCGCTCGCCGACGTGCTGCATGATCACGTCGGTCCGCCCGGACGGGCTGGGGATGCGCAACAGCTCGAGCAGGACCTCCTGCATCCAGTCCACGTCGAGGTCGAGCTTCTTCTCGTCGGTCGTCATGATCTCTCCGAGGTCGCCTCCGGGCCCGAGAGCACGCTCCGGAGCCGTTCGCCGCCGGCCGGCCGTGCCCGGTGGCCGGCCGCGCCGCGCTGGTCGGCCGCGCCACGCTACCCGGCCGGCGCCACCTCGGGATCCCGCGCCCCCATGGCCAGGACCAGGTCCGGCAGCACCTCGCCGAGCGGGGCGTCGATCTTCAACGTCGCCTGGCGGTCCCCGCGCGTCACCCCTCGGGTGACGACGGCGACCGGCAGCCCCCGACGTGCCGCCGCGGTCACGAACCGGAACCCCGAGCCGACCATCAGCGACGATCCCAGCACCAGCAGCGCCGCCGAACGGTCGAGCAACCCCAACGCCGCCCGGAAGCGCTCGGCCGGGACGTGCTCGCCGAAGAACACCACGCCCGGCTTGAGGGTGCCCTCGCAGCGGCGGCAGTCGACCACCCGGAACCGGGACACGACGTCGTCGGGTATGACGACGTCGCCGTCGGGCCGGTGCGTGGCGACGCCTTCGTCCAGCAGCCGCCGGAAGCCCGGATTCACCGCGTCCAGCCGCAGACCGAGCTCCAGGCGTGGCCGGCGCACCCCGCAGTCGAGACACACGACCGTGTCCAGTCGCCCGTGCAGGTCGATCACGTCTCGCGTGCCCGCCGCGGTGTGCAGCCCGTCGACGTTCTGCGTGACGACGCCGGACAGCCGGCCGGCCCGCTGCAACTGGGCGACCGCCCGGTGGGTCGGGTTCGGGCGGGCGAGTGCGATGCGCTGCCAGCCGAGGTGGCTGCGCGCCCAGTAGCGCCGGCGCTCGTCGAGGCTGCCGCAGAAGCGCTGGAAGGTCATCGGCGATGCATGGCGCATGCGGCCGGTGGCGTCGCGGTAGTCGGGGATGCCCGAGTCGGTGGAGACACCCGCGCCCGTGAGGACCAGGACCGGACCCCGCGCGAACAGCTCGCTCAGCGCCCTGGTCTGCTGCCGCACCGCCGGTGTCATGGCGGCGAGGGTACGGCCCGACCGCAAGTGGCACGTCAGCGGCCCCAGAGCGACCTGGGGGCAGATCCGGGTGGTCGTGGGGCGCAGCGCGGGCGATGGTGTCAACCGGCGCGGCGCCGTCCGGGCGCCGGCAGAAGGCACACGGATGTCCGGCAACACCTCCCCCGCCCCCCACGACGCGAGCCCCACCACCCGGGTCGGCGAGATCGTCGCCCTGGTCGTCGCGGCACTCCTGCAACTCGTGGTCGGCTTCTTCACCTGGAGCAGCGGCCTGGTGGCGCCGCTCTGGGCGATCGCACTCCTCGGCCTGCTGTGGGTCGCCGCCGTGGTCGTCCTCGTGAGACTCGCCCGTCGGCGGCCCCTGGCCACCCCCGCCGTCCCGGTCGTCAACGGCCTGCTGTGGTGGGGGCTGCTGACCGCGGGCGAGCGGTTGCTCGGCTGGACCGCCTGAGCGCGGCCCCCGACCGCTGAGAGCCGATGCGGCCCGAGCCGACCTTCGCGGCACGCGACACGTTCGGCGTTGACCCGTGTCCGCGACCGGCGTACCGGTGGACCCGGGCGCGGCGTCGGGCCGCGCCGAGGAGGCGACGATGCTCGGCAGGGAGATCGGACACGAGATCGGACAGCAGACCGGCGTGCGGGTGCTGCCCGACCCGCAGCACGGCATCGTGATGGAGGTCAGCGTGCACGCCGAGGGGAGCCTGCTCGGCACCCATTACGACGACCACACCACCTACCGCAGCTGGGAGGAGGCCGACGGGACCATCCGCGGCAGTGGACACGGGATCGTGGCCGGTGAGGACGGCGAACAGGCGACCTGGGAGGGCATGGGGGCCGGGACGCGCCAAGGCGACGGTTCCGTGCAGTTCCGCGGCGCGCTGTTCTACCGCAGCCGCACGCCGCGGTTCTCGGAGATCAACGGCCGGTGCTGTGTCTTCGAGTACGACGTGGACCCGGGCGGCAAGTCCGAGGGCCGGTTCTGGCTGTGGGAGTGAGACCCCCGGAGCAACCGGCAGCCGCGCCAGGGCCCGGATGCCGGTTGCCGTCGGCCTGGCACACGGCGACGGCCCGCCCCCGGGAGGGGCGGGCCGTCACGACGTGCGTCAGGTCGCGGGTCAGGGTGCGACCGGCTGCAGGCGCACCTCGGTCAGGGAACCGGCCGTCACCGTGACGACCTGGTTGCGCGGCCCCTCGATGCCGGGTCCGTCGACCCGGACCTGGTAACGGCCGGGCGGCAGGTCCACCGCGCCGAACCAGCCGGAGCCGTCGGTCAGCGCCGTGCGGGGCTCGCCGCCTGGGCCGAGCCGGCGGACGGTCACCTCGACCTGGTCGGCCGCGTCGCCGGAGAGGGTCACCTCGCCGGCGAGGTGGCCGGTGGTCGGCGCGGACTTCCACGGCATGTCCGGGACGGCGGCCGGCTCCGCGAACACCGGAATGTCACCCTCCGGGTCGTCGGTGGTGAGCGCGGCGATCAGGGCGTCGCGCTCCGCGACCTTCGTCGCGGTGGCACTGCTGGCCGTCGCCGTCTGGGACGCGTTGGCGTACGAGTAGCCGCTCCAGCCGGCCACGGTGTTGCCCGCTGGGCTCGGCACGAACGTCCGGCGCACCTGCGCGATCGAGTCCTCGACGTCGTTGAGGTACAGCGCCGGGCCGTTGACGGCGTGGCGGTCGTACTGGAAGTCGGCGAGCGCGTCGGTCCACTCGTCGAACATGCGCGCCTGGTCGTCGAGCCAGTTGCGCTTGTAGTTCATCGCCACGTTGAGGTCGACGATCCCCTCCTCCATCCAGGCACGCCAGTCCTGCAGCACGTTGGTGTAGGGGCGGGTGCCCTCCCAGCCGCCGTAGGTCGGCGGCCCGAACGCGTAGGTGGTGGCGTTCACGCTCACCGCGACGTCCGGGTCGGAGGCATGGGCGCCGAGGTAGAGCTTGCGGACCAGGTTCGTGACCTGCGCGCGACGCCAGTCGGACCACTCCGGGTCGTCCACGGCCGGCACGTCGGTGCGGCCGGTGGCGTCCTGGAAGCGCGCCAGGGCGACCTCGGTGTAGCCCCAGTCGTTCTGGAACTCGCCGGCGTTGAAGTCGGGGTAGCGGATGTAGTCGAAGTTGACGCCGTCCACGTCGTAGTTGTCGATGATGCTGCGCACACCCGCGACGACGTAGTCCACCGCAGCAGGGTTGCCCGGGTCGATGTAGGCGTTGTTGCCGACGAGTTCCGTCCCGTCGACGCGCCGGTTGAGCCAGCGGTGCGCACCCTCGGCGCTGGGACCGTTGGTGTTGAAGGCGTGGTCGGCGGAGCGCGGCGGCGTCGCCAGGTTCCACAGGGTCGTCGCGTTGATCCAGGCGTGCACCTCGATGCCGGCGGCGTGGGCCTGCTCGATCACCTCGGCGAGCGGGTCGTAGGGGGCCGGGGCGATGGCGGCATCGGTGCGCGGGTAGAGCGCCTCGTTGCAGAAGCAGTCGAAACGCCGGCCGACCTGGACGAACAGCGCGTTGGCGTTGGCCGCCCGCGCGTCGTCGACCAGCGTGGCGACCTGCTGTGCGTCGTAGATGCCGGGGTTGAAGGCGTCCACCCAGAACCCCCGGAGCTGTTCCTGTTGGGCGGCGGCGCCCTGCGCCGCCGGCTCGGTGGCCACGGCGGCCGCCGGCGGCAGCGCCAGCGTCATCGCCAGCGCCGCGAGCAGTGTCCTTCGCACGTCGTGTCTCCCTCTCCCGCCGCCACGCCTGCCGCGGCGGCGCTCGCTGACCAGCACCTCGATTGGTCTGGACCAGTGGTTGCGAGACCCTAGGCGTGGCTCTGCGCGTATGTCTAGTCCTTTTCAACCTCGCCTCTGGGCCGCCTCGCCACAGACCGCCGTAGCTGGCCCCCACGACCCGAGGAACGAAGGTGACCCACGGCGACTGCTTGCCGGGATTGGTCTAGACCTTCTAGGGTGTGCGTCGGCACCGGTCCGAGGGAGCAGGGAAACACGATGACGGAGACGGCATCGCCGGCGGCGTCGTCGAGGACGAAGTACCGCTCGGCGCACGCGGAGCTGCTCGAGCTGCTCGAGGACCTGGCGGTCGGCGACGCCCTGCCGGCCGAGCGCACCCTCGCCGCCCGCCTCGGCGTGTCCCGCATGACCCTGCGCCGGGCCGTGGACGAGCTCGTGCGCGACGGCCGACTCGTACGCCGCCAGGGCGCCGGGACCTTCGTGGCCGCGCCCAAGATCTCGGCCTCGTTGCACGTCAGCTCGTTCTCCGAGGACATGCGCCGGCGCGGCCACGTCCCGCGCAGCCGAACCGTCGAACTGGACGAGATCTTCGCCGGGCCGCAGCTGGGGCGCCGGCTCGACGTCTCCCCCAGCGCCCGCGTCCTGCGGGTGGTGCGCCTGCGGCTGGCCGACGACGCGCCCATGGCGATAGAGACGCTGCACGTCCCGTTGGAACTCGTGCCGGGACTGACCGGCGGCGACCTGGCGGACGCGTCCTTCTACGAACTGCTCTCCACGCGGTACGGCATCGTGCTGGCCCGCGGCCTGCAGGAGATCGAGCCCACGGTCACCGACGAACGCGAGTCGGGCCTGCTCGAGGTGCCGCTGCACTCCCCCGCCTTCCTGTTCGAGCGCACGTCGTGGGACCAGGCCGGCCGCACCGTCGAGTTCGTGCGCAGCGTCTACCGCGGCGACCGGTACCGGCTGACCGCCGAACTGCTGCCCGACACGCCGGCGACCGGCAGCCTCGGCAGCACCGGATCGCGGGCATGAGCGCCGTCCTGGTCGCCGACGTGGGCCGCACCACCTGCCGGGTGGCGCGGTTCGCCGGCGCACACCGCGAGGCCGAGGCCCGCGCCCACAGCGGCGCCAGCCTGGCCGACGCCGACGGCGCGGCGCGGATCGCCGCCGCGGTGCGCCGTGCCGTGACCGCGTTGCCGGCCGGCGAGGCCGCGACCGCCGTCGTCGTCGGCACCACGGGGCTGGCGCAGGCACCTGCGGCCGGGCGCGCACTGGCGGATGCGCTGCTCGTGGACCATCCGGACGCCGAGGTGGTCCTCGCCACCGACGTCCTGACGGCCCATCTCGGCGCGTTGGCAGGTGACCCGGGCGTGTGCCTCGTCGCCGGGACGGGCGCCGTCGCGCTGGCCGTGCCGGCCCACGGCAGGTCGCGCATCGTCGACGGGCACGGCTACCTGCTCGGCGACGACGGCAGCGGCTTCGCGGTCGGGCGCGCGGGACTGCGCGCCGCTCTACGCCACCACGAGGGCCGTTCCGGGGGGTCGGCGGCACTCGCCCGTGCCGCCCGCGTCCACGTCGGTGACCTCGGCCGCCTCGCGGGTGCGGTGCAGTCGGACCCGGACGCCGTCCGCCGTGTGGCCGGCTTCGCGGTGGCCGTCGCCGACGCCGCCCGCGCCGGGGACACCACCGCGCGCGCCATCTGGGCGGACGCGGTCGCGGCACTGGCCGACACCGCCGCGGCCGCCTGCCGCCACGTCGCCGTGGACCCGGTCCCCGTCGGGCTGGCCGGCAGCCTGTTCGACCTCGACGACCTCGTGACCGCCCCGCTCGCGGCCGCGATCACGACGGCGTGCCCCGGGGCACGTCCCGAGCGTGCCCGGGGGGACGCGCTCGACGGTGCCCGGCTGTTGGCCGGGCACCACCCGGGCATCGACACCGACCGTCTGCAGGCCGACGGCCTGCTCCTCCGCTTCGCACGGGGGGAGACACCCGCACGCCATCGGCGGCGGGCCGAGAGGGAACACACGAGCTGAGGAGGCTTGGATGAGGACCCGTAGCTGGCTGGCCGGCACGGCCGCCGTGGCGCTGCTCGCCACGGCGTGCGGTGGCGGCGGCGACGACACCGCGAGCGCGGACGGCGGCGCGGAGGGCGGCGCCGAGAACGCGTCGGGCGACGCCGGCCCCCAGACGCTCAGCGTCTGGATCATGGAGCCGGGCAACGACGAGGTCGAGCGCATCGTTCGCGACTCGGCCGAGCAGTTCGAGGCCGAGAACGAGGGCGTGACCGTCGAACTCGAATTCGTCCCGTGGGCCAGTGCCCACGACCAGTTCGTCACCGCCGTGGGCGGCGGGCAGGTCCCCGACGTCGCGGAGATGGGCACGACCTGGACCGCCGAGTTCGCCCAGCTCGGACTCGCCCCGGTCGAGGCCGACGCCGACGCCGACTACGTCGCCAGCCTGGTCGAGGCCGGCACGGTCGAGGGCACCAGCTACGGCTACCCGTGGTACGCCGGCGCCCGCGCCCTCATCTACCGCGCCGACGTGTTCGAGGAGCACGGCCTGGAGGTCCCGGAGACCTGGGACGAGCTGCTGGACGTCGCGGAGACGATCGAGGCGGAGACCGACCTCGCCCCGATCCACGTCGCCGGCAACTACAACCACATGCTGCTGCCGATGGTGTGGCAGGCCGGCGGTGAGATCGCCACGCAGGAGGGCGAGGCGTGGAACGCCACGCTCGACAGCCAGGAGGGCCGCGAGGCCTTCGGCTTCTACGCCGACCTGTGGGAGCGCGGCTGGACGCCCGAGGGCGCCGTCAGCTGGAACTCCGCCGACGTGCGTACCGCCTTCGCCAACGAGGAGTCGGCCATGATGGTCGGCGGCGGCTGGGACCTGGGTGCCCTGCTGGCCGACAACCCGGAGCTCGAGGGCCGCGTCGGCACGGCGCTGCTGCCCGAGGGCCCCGGCGGCTCGCGTGACACGTTCGCCGGTGGCAGCCACCTCGTCGTCTTCGAGGAGGCCGAGAACCCCGACCTCGCGGTGCAGTTCGTCGAGTTCATGCTGCAGGACGAGCAGGTCTCCGCGTTCGCCGAGGCGGTCGGGTTCCTGCCGGGCACGGAGTCGGGTGTCGCGGCCTCCAGCGCCGCCACCGATCCGCTCTACGAGCCCTTCACCACCCAGCTGGTCGAGCACTCCCGCAGCTACCCGGCCAGCCCGAACTGGGGCACGGTCGAGGGCGACGCGGTGTTCGTCAACGCCATGCAGCAGGTGATGACCGGTGACCTCACGGTCGACGAAGCCGTCGAGCAGGCCAACCAGCAGCTCGACGACACGCTCAACCGCTGATGTCCCTCCCGCCGGACACCGTCGGACGGCGTCGCGCCGAGCAGGCCGCGACGCCGTCCGGCGCGGGCGGTGACGGGGCGGCCCGCGGCCGGGGTCCCCGTCGCCGCCGCCGGCGCGGTGCCAGCTGGCGGCAGCGCTTCGACCGGACCCTGCTGCCGCCGCTGCTGCTCGCCCCGGCCCTGCTGATCATCTTCGGCCTGGTCGGTTATCCGGTCCTGCGCACCTTCTGGCTCTCGTTCCACGACGCCGGGCTGGCCGCCATGGTCAGTGGGGACATGGAGTTCGTCGGGATCGACAACTACGTCACGATCCTGACCGACGCCCACTACCGGCGCGTGTTCCTGGTCACGGCCGTGTTCGGCCTGGCCTGCGTCGTCGGCACCATGGTCCTGGGCATCGGCGTCGCCCTCCTGCTCAACCAGCCCTTCAAGGGCCGCTTCGTGCTGGGCGTGCTCGTCCTGCTGCCGTGGGCGATGCCGCGGGTCGCGGCCGCCACGATCTGGCGGTGGATGTTCCACGACCAGTACGGCGTCGTGAACTGGCTGTTCACCACGTTCGGGTTCTCGAACTTCGAGGGCTTCGCGTGGTTCGTGTCACCACTGCGCGCCTTCACCGCCATCGGCGTGGTCGTGGTCTGGCAGTCGTTCCCGTTCGTGGCGCTGTCGGTCCTGGCCGCGTTGCAGTCGATCCCCCAGGACGTCGTCGAGGCCGCCCGCCTCGACGGTGCGACCGCGACCCAGCGGCTGCGGCACATCACCCTGCCGATGATCAAACCCGTCCTGGTCGTGATGGTGATCATCTCCACGATCTGGAACTTCAAGGTCTTCGACCAGGTCTTCGTCATGACCGAGGGCGGACCGGCCCGCTCCACCGAGGTGCTGTCGATCGCCACCTGGCGCGAGGCGTTCACCCGCCTGGACTTCGGCCTGGCGTCGGCGCTCGCGATCGCGATGTTCCTGATCCTGACCGTCGTCACGATCGTCTACGTGCGGGTCATCCGTGACGACGAGGAGCTGACCTGATGGCTGCCGTCCCCGCCGCTGGCACCCGGCCGCGCACCAGCCTGCGCCGCTCGCGCGCCAAGCGCCGTGCCGGCCGCGTCGCCACCTACCTCGTCGCCGCCGTCGTCGGTCTCTTCAGCGTGTTCCCGCTGTTCTGGATGGTGCTGACCTCCATCAAGCCGCGCGCGGAGATCGTCACCCGCGACCCGGTGTTCTGGCCCAGTGAGTTCCAGTGGGAGCGCTACGGCGACGTGCTCGCCCGCGGCTTCACGACCTACCTCGGCAACTCGCTGTTCATCGCCACGACCGTCACCGTCATCGGCGTCCTGGTCGCGGCGCTGGCCGGCTACTCGCTGGCACGCTTCGACCTGCCGCTGAAGCGCTACCTGCTGCTGGTCGTGCTCGCGACGCAGATGTTCCCCGTGGTCGTGCTGCTGATCCCGTTCTTCGCCGTCATGCGGCAGTTGGATCTGCTGAACAGCTACACCGGGCTCATCATCACCTACATGAGCTTCTCCATCCCGTTGGCGATCTGGATCCTGCGCGGCTTCTTCCGGGGCATCCCCGACGAACTCGAGGACGCCGCGCTGGTCGACGGCTGCAGCCGCTTCGGTGCCATGTGGCGGATCGTGCTGCCGCTGGCCGGCCCCGGCATCGCCGCCTGCTCCATCTACGTGTTCATCGCGGCCTGGAACGAGTTCCTGTTCGCGCTGACGTTCACCAGCTCCGACGACATGCGCACGCTGCCGGTGGCGCTGCAGGCCTTCATCGGCCGCGACGCCACCGACCACGGCGCGATCATGGCCGCCAGCACGTTGTTCACGCTGCCGGTGGTGAGCTTCTTCCTGTTCGTCCACAAGCGGCTGACCGAGGGCATGGTCAGCGGCGCGGTGAAGGGCTGACACCCAGCGGCGGCCCTCGGCCACGCATCCCACCGACCTCGCCAGCACGGAAAGGCAGTCCCATCGCCATCGGCGTCTCGTACTTCGGCAACCGCATCCTGCGCCACGTCCAGGCCGACATGGAGGACCTCGTCGCCCGCGGTTTCACCGGCGTCCTGCACACGTTCAGCGAGAACGACTACAACTGGTACCGGCGCCAGATGGCGCGGATCGTGCAGGTCTCGCACGACCTCGGCCTCGAGGTCCAGGTCGGGCCCTGGGGGCTCGCGCACGCGTTCGGTGGTGAGGCCGAGTCGCTGTTCATGACGCAGAACCCCCACCTCGGCCAGCAGTTCGCCGACGGCCGTCGCGTCGGCGCCGGCTGCCCGAGCCAGCCCGCGTTTCGCGCGTTCGTGAAGCAGTGGGCCGAGGCCGCGATCGAGATCGGTGCCGACCGGGTCTTCTGGGACGAGCCGCACTGGGCCCATCCGGTCCGTTTCCACCCGGAGCCCAACTCCGCCGGCGCCTGGACCTGCGTGTGCGAGGCGTGCACCGCCGGGTTCCGCGAGCGCTTCGGTCACGACCTGCCGCGCGAGCTCACCGAGGAGGTCCGCGCCTTCCGCGAGGACGTGCTGACCGACTTCGTGCGCGAACTGGTCGCTCACGTCGACGGCCTCGGTGGCCGCTCGACCGTGTGCCTGCTGCCGTCCGTCGACGGGCTGCACGCCGTCGACAGCTGGGAGCCGGTCGCCACGGCGCCCGGGCTGGACACGCTGGCGACCGACCCGTACTGGAGCTTCTTCGGCCTGGACGTGCGCGAGTTCGTGGGTGGCCAGGCGCGCCGCACCGTGGAGCTGGCGCGCGCCAACGACCTGACCCCGCAGATCTGGATCCAAGGTTTCAAGCTCGGCCCCGAGGACGAGGCCGACATCCACGCCGCCGTGCAGGCCGCCCGCGACGCGGGGGTCGCGGACCTGTGGACCTGGGGCTACGAGGCGTGCGGCCACATGAGTCACCTGGACACGCGCGAGCCCGAGAAGGTCTGGGAGATCCTGACCGAGGCGCTCACCGGGGGCCGCCCGTGACCGAGCGACTCGTGCTCGACCACCTCGCGACCGAGGGGCGTCTGCCCGCCGCGCGCGACCTCGACCGGCTGCCCACCCGCGAGCAGGTGGCGCTGTTCGCCGCCGAGGATGCCCGGGCGGCCGCCGCCGTGGCCGCGGCCGGTGACCAGATCGCGGACGCGATCGACCTGGTCGTCGCCGGCATGCGACGCGGCGGCCGGCTGGTCTACGTCGGAGCGGGGACCCCGGGCCGGCTCGCCGTGACCGACGCCGCGGAGTGCCGCCCCACGTTCGGGCTCACCGACGGGCACGTCGTCGCGGTCATGGCCGGCGGTGACGACGCCATGTCGAAGGCGGCCGAGCGCGGCGAGGACGATGCCGACGCCGGCCGGGCCGACCTGGTCGCCCAGGACCTGCGCCCCGAGGACGTGGTCGTCGGCATCACCGCCTCCGGGCGGACCCCCTACGTGGCCTCGGCCCTCGCGTACGCGCGCGAGGTCGGCGCGCCGACGGTCGCCGTCGTGAACAACCCCGGCTCCCCCATCGGCGACGCGGCCGACGTCGCCATCGTCGCCGACACCGGACCCGAGATCCTGGCCGGCTCCACCCGCCTCAAGGCCGGCACGGCCCAGAAGCTGGTCCTCAACACCATCTCCACCCTGACCATGGTGCAGCTCGGGCGCACCTACGGCGACCTGATGGTCGATGTACAGGCCAACAACGCCAAGCTCGTCGCGCGGGCCCGCAGCATCGTCGTCGCCGCGACCGGGGTCGACCACGACACCGCCGAGGCCGCGCTGACGGCGGCCGGTGGGCGCGCCAAGGTGGCCATCGTGGCGCTGTTGGCCGGGGTCGACGTCGTGGAGGCCGAACGCCGGCTCGCGGCCGCCGACGGCCACGTGCGGGCCGCCGCCGAGCGGCCCGACCACTGATGCGCGTCGTCGGCCTGCTCTCGGGCACGTCCGTCGACGCCGTCGACGCGGCCGTCGTGGACGCCGAACTGGCCGACGGTGGCGAGGTACTGCACCTGCGCCGTGTCGGCGAGACGACCGTCCCCTTCGACGAGGACCTTCGCCGCCGGGTCCTGGACGCCCTGCCGACCGGCGCGAGCGCGCCCCGGGGCGAGGCCGACACCCGTGCGTTGTGCCTGCTCGACGCCGACCTCGGGCGGGCGTTCGCCGCCGCGGCACGCCGCACCGTCGAGCGCGTCGCCGGCGGCCACGCCGACCTGCTGGTCAGCCATGGACAGACCGTGCACCACGAGGTCGCCGACGGCCGGGTGCTGGCCACCCTGCAGTTGGGGCAGCCGGCCGAGCTGGCCGAGGCCACCGGCCTACCAGTGGTCGCCGACCTGCGCACCCGCGACGTCGCCGCCGGCGGGCAGGGAGCCCCGTTGGTCAGCATGCTCGACCACCTCGTGCTCGCCGGAGCGGACGCCCCCGTCGCCGCGCTGAACCTCGGCGGCATCGCCAACCTCACCGTGGTCCGGCCCGACGGGCCGACGATCGCCTTCGATGCCGGTCCGGCCAACGCGCTGCTGGACGCCGCGATGCGCGCGGCGACCGAGGGTGGCGGGGATCACGACGAGGGTGGCCGGCTGACGGCGGCCGGCCGCGTCGACGCCCGCCTGCTCGGGGTGCTGCTCGACGACCCGTTCCTCGCGGCCCCGCCGCCGAAGTCCACCGGCAAGGAGCGCTACCACGCCGGCTACCTCGACGCCGCCCTGGCCCGTGCCCCCGTACCACGACTCGAAGACCGGCTGGCCACCCTCGCCGACGCCGTCGCCGCCGCGGTGGCCGACCACGCGGCCCGCTACGGGGTGCGGCGCGTGGTCGCCAGCGGCGGTGGCGTCCACAACGCCGGGCTCGTCGCCGCGCTGCGTCGCCGGCTCGGCGACGTCGGGGCCACCTGGGCGACCACCGACGACGTCGGCCTGCCCGTGGACGCCAAGGAGGCCATCGCGTTCGCACTGCTGGGCTGGCTGACCTGGCACGGGCTGCCCGGCACGGTGGCGTCGTGCACGGGTGCGGCCGGTCCCCGCGTGCTCGGTTCGATCACCCCGGGGGCGCAGCCGCTGCGCCTGCCCGAGCCGCTGCCCGTCCTGCCCTCCCGCGTCGTGGTGAGCCCGCCGGCCGGGACGTCCGGGGCGGGGTCCGATGGGCCACGCACCGACCGCGACCGCCTGCCGCGGGCCGGCACCATCCCGGAGAGGGCCCCATGAGACTCGGAGTCGACGCCGTCGTGGACGCCGGTGTCCTGCGCCCCGGCGACGTGGAGATCGCCGATGGCCGGATCGCCGCCGTCGACCTGCCACCCGCCGGCAGCGGCCTGCTGGGCGCCCGCGGGTTCGTCGACCTGCAGGTCAACGGCTTCGCGGGGGTCGACGTGCTGGCAGCCGACGCCGACGGCCTGCGCGAGGCCGGCCGCGCGATGGCGGCCACCGGCGTGCAGGCCTGGCAGCCGACGCTGATCACGTCGGCCGAGCCGGACACGCTGCGGGCCCTGCGGGCCCTGGCCACCGTCGGCGAGGACCCCGGCGGGGCCCGAATCCTCGGCGTCCACCTCGAAGGTCCGTTCCTGGCCCCGGAGCGGCTCGGGACCCATCCCGCCGAGCACCGCCGCGAGCCCGACCGAGCCCTGCTGCTCCGGCTGCTGGCAGCTGGCCCGGTGACCTACGTCACGCTCGCGCCGGAGCGTCCCGGCGCGATGGCGCTCGTGGACCTGCTCGTCGCCCGCGGCATCGTCGTGTCGCTCGGGCACAGCGCGGCCGACGCGGCGCAGGCGCACGCCGCCTTCGATCGTGGCGCCCGCACCGTCACGCACCTGTTCAACGCGATGACCGCCTTCACGCCGCGCGCACCCGGCATCGCCGGGGCCGCCCTCTCGCGCGACGACGTGGTGGTCCAGCTCATCGTCGACGGCCATCACCTCGCGCCCGAGACGGTGCGGTTGGCATTCGCCGCCGCCCGCGGCCGGGTGGCGCTGGTGACCGACGCCGTCGCCGCGGCCGCGCTCGGTGACGGCGACTACCGGCTGGGTGACGTCGAGGTGCACGTCGCGGAGGGCGCCGTACGTCGCGGTGACGGCACGCTGGCCGGCAGCGCGCTGACGATGCCGGCAGCCGTCCGGAACGCCGTGGCCCTCGGGATCCCGCTGGTCGAGGCGGTCGCTGCCGCCACCGTCACCCCGGCCGGCCTGGTCGGTCATGCCGAGCTCGCCACCGTGCGACCCGGCGCCCCCGCCGACCTCGTCGCGCTCGACGAGACGGGTGGGCTGCGACGGGTCCTGCAGGCCGGTCAGGAGTACGAGGAGGTCCACGGATGAGCCGCCTGTCCACGGAGATCGCCGAGCAGCCCGCCGCCGTGGGCCGCCTCGTCGACCGCGTCACACCGATGCTGCCGGAGTTGCACCGTGCCCTGTGGCCGGCCGACGTCCACCACGTCGTGCTCGTCGCCCGCGGCTCCTCCGACAACGCCGCCCGTTACGCGCAGTACCTGTTCGGCCTGCACCACCGCCTCCCGGTCGCGTTGGCGGCTCCGTCGCTGGGGTCGGTCTACGGCGTGGAGCCGGACTTCCGCGGGGCGATGGTGATCGCGGTGTCACAGTCGGGCCAGTCCCCCGACGTGGTCGGCGTCCTGGACGCGGCCCAGCGTCAGGGCCGTCCGACGCTCGCGGTCACCAACGACCCCGACTCGCCGCTGGCCGCCGCTGCCGGGCAGGTCCTCGACCTCGGCGTCGGCCCCGAGCGGTCGGTCGCCGCCACCAAGACCTACACCGCCTCGCTCGCCGCCTTGGCACTGGTCAGCGTCGCGCGGTTCGGCGACGACCGGCGCGCCGCGCTGCTGGCGGACCTGGCGGCGCTGCCCGAGGTGCTGTCCGCGACCGTCGACCTCGACGTGACCGCCGCGGCGGCCGGGCTGCGCGACACCGAGCACCTGCTGGTGGCCGGGCGCGGGCTCAACTACGGCACCACCTTCGAGGTCGCGCTGAAGGTCCGCGAGCTCAGCGGCATGGTCGCCGAGGCCTATTCGCCGCCAGACCTGCTCCACGGTCCCATCGCGGCCGTCGCGCCCGGCGCCGCGGCCCTGCTGGTGGCCCCGACGGAGCCCAGCCTGGCCGGCCACCGCGAACTGGTCGCGCCGCTGCGCGCCCGCGGCGCGGTCGTGGCCGCGCTGAGCGCCGACCCCGAACTGTTGGAGTCGGTCGACCTGCCGATCGCGCTGCCGCGCGAGCCGGCGGACTGGCTCACCCCGGTCAGCACCGTCGTGCCGGCGCAACGGCTGGCCGCCGCGCTGGCCGCCGACCGGGGACGCGACCTGGACGCGCCGCCGGGGCTGCACAAGGTGACCCGCACGAGCTGAGGTGGGAGGAGGGGCCCGGATCCACGTCGGTACCTTGGCGTTCCGACGAGCGACGAGGGCCCCGCCTCCGTGAGCGAGCACGAGACCAGCACCGACACCTGCTACCTGCACCCGGATCGCGAGGCCCTGCTGCGTTGCTCGCGCTGCGAGCGACCGATCTGCGCCGACGACATGATCGAGGCCCCGGTCGGGTACCAGTGCCGGCAGTGTGCCCAGGGCGGGCAGCCGGTCCGCCGGCTCGGTGACCTGTTCGTCCGCCCGCTCGTGAGCCAGACGCTGGTCGGGATCATCGCCGTCGTCTACGTGGTCAGCATGGCGGTGCCGCTCACCCGGCAGTTCGGCCTGGTGCCGGTGCTCGTCGGCACCGAGCCGTGGCGGCTGATCACCAGCGCGTTCCTGCACGTCGGGCTGATCCACGTCGGCTTCAACGGCCTGCTGTTGTGGCGGCTCGGCGAGATGCTGGAGCCCGTCCTCGGCCACCTGCGCTTCGGCGCGCTGTACCTCGCCGGGCTGGCCGGCGGTGCGCTGGGCGTGGTGGGCCTCGCCTGGCTGACGGCCTTCACCCCGCTGGCGAGCATCCCGCTGCTGGGCGTCGTGTTCGCGACCGGACCGGCGAGCGTGACCGTGGGCGCGTCCGGTGCCGTGTTCGGGCTGATGGGCGCCGCCATGGCCGGGATGCGGGCGCGCGGTGTCGACCCGTGGCGCACCGACGTGGGCAGCCTGGTGCTGCTCAACCTCGTCATCACGTTCTTGATCCCCGGCATCTCCGTGGGCGGCCACCTGGGCGGTCTGCTGGCGGGCTTCGTCGCCGGCAAGGTCCTGTTCGTCGACGCCGGCCGCGCACGTCGAGCGGCCACCGTCACCTTCGCCGCGGCCGCCGCGGTCCTGCTCACCACCACGCTGCTGTTCTGAGCGACCGTTCCGCCCGTCCGAGCGTCAGACGAGCCGGACGGTGTCGCGCACGAGGTCGACCAGCCCGACCGCGAAGACCAGCACGAGCGCACCGCGGGCCACCAACGCGGTGGTCCGACCGACCGCGGGACGTCGCAGGGTCGGCACCGACCGGTGGGCGAGATGGCCGATGAGCACCGGCAGCAGCAGAACGAGGCCCGGCCCGGCGAGGACCAGCGGCACCAGCCCGAGCAGTGCCCACCGCGAGCCGGTGAGGAACCACGAGTCCTCGCGCAGCCAGCGGTCACCCAGCCGTACGACCGCGTAGGCGTACATCGCGGGAAGTGCGACGAAGAGCGCGATGGAGAGCCACGCGGGCTGCAGCAGCGTGAAGTCGACGCCACCGGTGTGCACGAGCAGCGCGCCGACGACGACCGCTGGCCCGACCACCATGGAGCTCGTCCGAAACCACCGCGGCCCGAACCGCAAGCCACGCACCACCAGGAAGATCACCCCGCCCAGGACGCCGATCGCCACGCCGAAGGTGACGAGGTCGAGGGTCTCGGCCAGCCCGAACTGCCCCATCCGGAAGCCGTCGTCGCTGATCCGCCCGGTCGCCTGCGGATTGAGCCGGGCCAGCAGCAGCATGGCCAGACGCGAGCCCACCCCGTTGACCAGAAAGCCGACGACCAGCCCGGCCGTGGCGGCCGCGGCCAGCCGCCGCAGATCGCGTTCCACCCAGCCCGTCGCCGCCGCCTGCCGCACGGCCACCTCGTCGGCAACCCCCATGCCCTGCTCCCCCACTGCTCGTCGCGACCGGGCAGCATCGCGCCACGGGCGTGCCCGCAGGCGGCACTCGGGAGCGCGGTCCGCACCGACGCGCAGCGCCGGCCGTCCGGCCGCCGGCCGCGCCGCCCGCTCGAGCCGGCGGCCGTCAGCCGCCGGCCATCGGCGGATGGAGCTCCACCCGGGCGCCGTCGGGAATGGCGGCACTGCCGCGGACGGCGGTGCCGCCCACGACCGCGACGTAGGGGCCGGGCGGCAGTCCGAGTGCCGACACCAGCGACGTCACCGTGGCATCGCCCGGCACGTCGACCGGGCCACGCCCGCCGGGCAGGCGGGGGATCTGCCCGGCGAGCGGGCCCTTGAGGACCACCTCGACGGTGGTCACCAGCCGTCGGCCGGACCGTAGGCCTGCTCGACCAGCCCGGCGACTCCGAGCGCCTCGAGCCGCCGGCGCGGCACCTGCAGGCTCAACTGCACGAACCCGGGGAGCCGGCCGATCTCGACCGCGCCCGCGATCGTGCCGCGGTTGCGGACCTCGTGCACGCTCAGGTCCAGCAGCCGGGCCGCGCGTTCGACCGCGTTGTCGACAGCGGCGTTGACGAACGGTCCCGAACCCAGCACCTGGATGGGCAGGACCGCTCCCTCCAGCACCGTCGCGTTGGCGTCGGCCAGTTGCCGGGCGCGCTCGACCTCGTCGGCGGCGAAGGGGCGGGCCAGGAAGGGCAGGTCCTCCACCGGCGGCAGCAGCAACGGCCCGTCCAGGGTCAGGCCCTTCACGACCTCGACACGAACCACCAGCCGCGCCCCGATGTCGGTGGTGTGCACCGCGATCTCGCCGTCGCCGATCATCGCGTGGACGTCGCCGGCGTAGATCCCGGCGCCGTCGACCTTGACGGGCACGACCACCGTCGCGCCCTCGCGGACCGAGTCGACGTCCATGTGCACGTCGGTGCGGGCCTCGAGTTGCTCCTCGGTGACGGCGAACTCGTGCTCGGCCCCGACCAGGAAGGCCCCGAAGTCGCCGCAGTTGTGCGAACTGGGCAGGTCGATCGCCGGGATGGAGCCGAGGTTGCCCGCCGAGATGCGACACCGCGTCATCGTGCCGACGAGGTCCGCCTTGGCGAGGACCGTGATCGGGTGCTGCGCCGCGTTGTCGGGCAGGCCCACCCACGCGCGCCCGTCGCCGGCGATCTCCTCCGCCCGCTGGCCGGTGACGGTGACCCCGATCGCCTGGTCGTCGTCGAAGACCATCGTGTAGCCCTCGATCATGCGAAACGGGATCACCTCGCCGTGGCAGGCCGAGCACCGCACCGCGGCGTGCCCGAGACCGTCGAGGTAGGTGTCGGGGTACAGGAAGTGACGGCCCTCGTCGCGGCACGTCGGACAGATCCCGGCGACGAACGGATCCGACAGGAACCGGCCGTCCCAGCCCTCGTGCGTGCCCGAGGTCGTGGCGCGCGAGACCTGCTCCAGCCGCTCGACGTGCAGGGCCACGGCGTCACCGACCTCGGCGCCCTCGACCCGCACCGGCAGGGTGACCTCGTGGCCGCTGCGGATCGACGGGGTGATCATGGGCCCCCAGCAGCCGGGGACCGTGAGGTACTCGATCCGGCCACCGTCGCGGACCGGGCCCAGCATCTCGTTGCTCGGACCGACGACGTCGGTGTAGCGATCGACCAGGACGTGGTCGAGGGCCTCCTGGCGGCCCGTCTCCATGGTGGTCATCGTTCGCCCTCCCGGCGGCGGCCGAGCCGCGCGACCGTCTCCTCGACGTCCATGCCGTGCAGGCGCAGCAGGTTCTCGCCGAGGATCTTGCGCTTGGCCTGTTCGGTGAGCTGCGGGTAGCCGTAGCCCTCGACGAGGTCGTCGGGGATCTGAAAGTCCCAGAACGCCTCGAGTGCCCACTGCGGATGGAAGATCGGCGCCTCGCTGCCGTAGACGATCTTGTCCTCGCCGGCCCAGAACAACAGCTTGCCGAGCACCTCGGCGAACTGCCGTGGCGCCCGGACGATGAAGTCGATCGTCGCCGCCAGTGACGCGTACAGGTTGGGATGCCGGATCAGCTGCCAGCAGGTCTCGTCGAGGAAGGGCAGCCCGACGTGGAAGATGACGAAGTCGATGTCGGGGAACGCGGCGGCGGCGCCGTCCATGTCCCACGTCTGGGTGTGCTCGATGGGCTGCGGTCCGAGTGGCACGCCCTTGTGGACCCCGATCAGGTGGATCCCGAGCTCGCGGGCCTTCTCGAACACCGGGAACGCGACCACCGGGTCGTCCATCCGCCACGGCACCGGCCGGCCGTAGTCGTAGCGGGTGTTGTAGAACTTGAAGGCCCTCGCGCCGTAGCGCTCGACCTGTTCCTCCATCTCGTCGAGCGCCTTGCGGCCCTCCATCGGGTTGACGGTGCCCCAGAAGACGATCCGTTCCGGATCGCGCTGAGCGAGCTCGGCGCACTCCTGCCACGGCGACAGCCCGTCCCGGAACAGGTCCGTCAGCGGCAACGGCATCGACACCAGCATGTCCGTGTCGGACTGGTCGAAGACCATCTCGCGGATCTCGCCGATGTCCCACTGCTTGAGCCACTCCTCCGGCGGCAGGACGGTCTGGCCCTCCGGTGTCAGAGTCGCGTGGAAGGCGTACAGGTGCTGGCCGAACGCCTCGCCGGCGGAGCCGAGGGCGTTCTTGGGGTCGGCGTTGAAGGGGTGGGCCACCCCGTCGAACACGAAGGCGTCACCGATCATGGTCGGCTCCTGGCTCGGAGTTCGTCGCGGCGAGGAAGGCGTCGCGGTCGCCGACCTCGACGGGTTCGGGCAGGAAGCGCAGCGCCGCGCGGGCCGCCGGCGAGAGACGGTCGCCGGACCAGGCCGTGTCGAGGGTGATCCGCACCGCCGCGTCCGCGACCCCAGGCACCGTCCGCACCGCGGCGGTGATCTCGTCCAGCAAATCCACCTGGAACGGGCACCAGCCGCTGGTCAGCACGATCTCCACGTCGGCGTTGCCCTGGCCGTCGACGCGGACGTCGTCGACCAGCCCCATGTCGACCACCGAGATGCCGCGGTCCCGGCAGCACGGATCGACGACCCCACGCAACGACTCGACGATGGCCTCGGGTACCGACGCCACGGCGACCTCCCGTCCGACCGGCCGGCGCACGGCGCCGTCCGATCCGCTCCCGAGGTCAGCCAACGCGGCGGGACCCCTTCCCGCAACGACGGGGTTTTCATATCCTGAACGCCGGGTCGAGCGGGAGGCGGGATCGTGGAGCCGCCGTCGGATCTCATCCAGAGCGTGTCGCGGGCGCTGCGGATCCTGGAGGCCGTTGGCGCCTCGCCCGGTGGCTGCAACCCGAAGGTGGTCGCGCGGCGCTGCGACCTGCACCTGTCGACCACCTACCACCTGCTGCGGACCCTGGCCTACGAGGGCTACCTGGCGCGAACGTCCGAAGGCGACTACCGGCTGGGGCTGGAGATCTCGGACCGGTTCCGCGACCTGCAGGCCAGCCTCACCCGGCCGCCACGCGTCGCCGCGGTGCTGCGCCACCTGGCCGACACCACCGGCCACAGCGCCTACCTCGCCCGGTTCGTCGACGACCGGGTCGCCATCGCCGGGGTGGTCGAGGCCGCCGGCTCACCGCACCTCGAGGACCTCATCCCCGGTTTCGACGAAGCCCCGCACGCCACCGCGCTGGGCAAGGCGCTGCTGTCGCGGCTGCCGTCGCGTCGTCGTCACGATCTCGTGCGGGGGGCCGGGATGCGGCCGTTCACGTCACGCACCATCCGCGACCTCGCCGCACTGGACGCGGAACTGGCCGGCACGGATGTCGACACGGTGTTCGTCGAGCACGGCCAGTTCCGCGGCGGCGTGTCGTGCGCGGCGATGCTGGTGCCCACCGCCGACCCGGAGGACCCCTGGTGGGCGATCGCGGTCAGCGCGGCGTCACCGACCTTCGCCGGCCGGCGCGAGCGGCTGGCCGCGGGCCTGCGCGTGGCCGCGGGCGATCTCGCGGCCTGAGAAGCCCCCGTCGCCGGTCAGACGTCCGGGTGCCCGAGCAGCGCCAGGACCTCGTCGTGGACGCGCCCGTTGGAGTACAGCACCGGACCGCCGTGGTCGAGACGCGGCGCGCCGTGCAGGTCGGTGCAGCGTCCGCCTGCCCCGGCCACGATGGCCGCGAACGCGGCGAAGTCCCACGGCCCGCCGCGCACGTGCAGGCAGGCGAGCGCCTCGCCGGCCGCGACCCGCAGGGCCCCGTGGACCGGCCCGTCGAGGTGGCCCGCGCCGCCCGCGAGCGTCGCGAGCGCCGCCGCGTGCGCGGGTGACAACGACGCACGGGACGGCAGCGACGTGACCGGACCCGGCAGGCCGCCCGCGGCCACGGCCAGTTGACGGGCCACCATGGGCGGTCCCGACCGGGACGTCGTGGGTGACGCCGGCGGCAGGTCGGCGACCTCGGCGGGATGCTCCGGCCCGCCCCACCAGCGGCGCCCGAGTCCCGGGCTCGTGCTGATCCCGTAGGTCACCACCCCGTCGACGACCAGCGCGATCTCCGTCGCCCAGCCCGGGCGGCCGCGCACGAAGTGCACCGTGCCGTCGATGCCGTCGACGACCCAGGTCCGCCGTGCTGCCCCGACCGCCCCGATCTCCTCGCCGAGGACGGCGTCGCCGGGCCGTGCGTCGGCCAGAGCCGCCAGGATGGTGCGCTCGACCTGCAGGTCCGTCGCGGTCACCGGGCTGCCGTCGGCCTTGGTCTCGTGACTGAGCGTCGCGCCCGTGAAGGCGGCGGCGGTCACCGCGTCGGCGAGGTCGGCGAGGTGGTGTGCCAGCCCGACGTCGTCAGCCGTCGCCATCCCGGCTCCCCTCGTGAGCGGCGTCCTCGGCGTCCTCGGCGTACTCGGCGTCCGCGTCGCCACGGTTGGTGCGTACGACGTACGTGGCGATGCCCAGCAGCAGCCCGGCGACGAGGATGCCGGGCACACCGACGCGGTCGGTGACCGCCTGGAACCAGCGGCTCTCCCGCGAGGTCGGGTCGGCGAGGACCATCCCGACGAAGGCGGCGGCCGTCAGGGTCGACACGGCCGTGACCGCCCGCGCCCAGGGCCCGCGCAGCCCGTGCCGCTCGCCGATGACGCGTCCGGCCTTGACGATGCGGCGGACCCGCACGATCCGCAGGGCGCCGAACACCCGTAGCAGCCGGAGCAGTTGCACCGGCCCCACGGCGAAGACGACCGCCGGGATCACGGCCAGGGTCAGCGCCACCAGCCACCGGTTGCGTCGCAGCCAGGCCCGCTTGTCGCCGGCGACGGCCAACAGCACCACCGTCTCGGCCACCAGCACCGCACCGGAAAGGGTGTTGAGGGTCGAACCCGCCGTGGCCAGCGGTTCTCCCAGCAGGGTCAGGAAGGTCGCGGGCACCGACGCCAGCGCCGCGACCAGCACCGGCACCGCCAACCGCTCGGCGAGGCGGTCGGCGCGGTCCGAGCGGTCGGCGCAGGTGTCGGTCACGTGGGTGACGCTACCGTCCGCTCATTCCGACCCGGCGGCGGCGTGGTCGGCGCCGACCGCGCCGGGCTCCCAACCACGCGGCAGGGCACGGGTGGCCGGGAAGAGCAGGTCGATGAACTTCTCCGCCGTCGGCTGCGGCTCGTGGTTGGCCAGCCCAGGGCGCTCGTTGGCCTCGATGAACACGTACTCGTCGCGGCTCACGTCCGGGACCAGCAGGTCCAGCCCCACCACCGGGATGTCGAGCTTCTGGCTCGCCCGCACGGCGGCCTCCGCCAGCGCCGGATGCAGCCGCTGCGTGACGTCGTGGATGGTGCCGCCCGTGTGGAGGTTGGCGGTGCGGCGGACCTCCAGTTCCTCGCCCTCGGGTAGCACGTCGTCGAGGGCGTAGCCGTTGTCGATGCAGGCCTTCTCCGTGACCTCGTCCATCGGGATGGCCGACTCACCGCCGGTCGCCGCCGAGCGGCGCCGTGACGTGGACTCGATCAGCTCGCGCACGCTGTGCTCGCCGGTCCCGATCACGGTCGCCGGTCGCCGGATGGCCGCCGCGACGACGTGGTGGCCGATCACCACGATGCGCAGGTCCTGCCCGCTGACGCACTCCTCGAGCAGCACGTTGGGGCAGTACGTCTCCGCGCGGCGGATCGCCTCGCGCAGCTCGTCGACGCTCGTCACGCCGACGGTGATGCCCTGTCCCTGCTCCCCGCGAGCCGGCTTGACCACCAGCTCGCCGAGCTCCTCGAGCAGGACCTCGTCCTCGGTGTCGCCGCTGGCGAGGGCACCGCGCGGGACGCGCAGGCCCGCCTCGGCCAGCAGCCGGTTCGTCAACCGTTTGTCGTCGCACTTGCTCATGGCGACGGCGGTGGTGAGCTCGGACAGCGATTCGCGGGTCTGCACGCTTCGCCCGCCGTGGGTGAGCTGCAGCAGCCCGCTCTCCGCGTCCAGCACCTCGACGGAGATGCCGCGACGCAGCGCCTCGTCGGCGATGATCCGGGCGTAGGGGTTGAGGTCGTCGAGTCGCTCGGCCGGCGCCGCCGCGAACAGCCGCTCGTTGATGGGGTTCTTGCGCTTGACGCAGAACACCGGCACGCGGACGAAACCGAGCTTCTCGTACAGGCCGATCGCCGGTTCGTTGTCGTGGACGACCGACAGGTCGAGGTAGGCCCGCCCGCGCGCCTTGAAGCGGTCGAGCAGCGTGCCGACCAGCGCCTTGCCGACGCCGGGCCGTGTCGTCTGGGGATCGACGGCCAGGCACCACAGGCTGGTGCCGTCCTCGGGGTCGTTGAAGGCGAGGCGGTGGTCCACGCCGGTCACGGTGCCGATGACCTCGCCCGTGTCGGCGTCCTCGGCGACGAGGTAGGTGAAGGTGGCCGTGCGCTGGTTCGCCCACAACACCTCGGCCGGTGCGGTCACCATGCCGGCCGCCGTGTAGATCCGGTTGACCGCGTCGGCGTCGCTCTGCGAGCGCATGTCCCGCACGATGACGCCGCGGACCGGATCGCGGGCGGCCCGGTGCTGGTGCAGCCACATCCGGTAGGTGTGGCTCGGGTCGATGAACAGCTCCTGCGGCGCGCGGGCGACCAGGACGTGGGGCTCGCGCACGTACAGGCAGATGTCGCGGCGGCCCGCCTCCTCCTCGGAGACGGTCTTGACCAGGTCGTCGTGCGTGGCGAAGGTCTGGCCGAAGATCAGCCGGCCCCAGCCGCACTCCAGGGCGACGTCGGGGACGAGGTCCGTCGTCAGGTGGGGCGGGCGCACGTCCCAGGAACGCGTCGACAGGCGTGACCCGTGGCTGGGCTTGGAGGCGTCTCGGACGTGCCCGCGGGCAGCCCGCACACCCCGCTGGGACTGCGGGTTCACCGGATCTCCTCCACGTCGATGCCGGTCGTCGCCGTCCGGGTCACGGACGGACGTCATGGGTCTGCAGCCACCGTTCGAGCAGCGCGAGCTGCCACAGCTTGTTGCCACGCAGCGGCGTGAGCTGGCCGTTGGGGTCACCCAACAGCTGCTGCACCGCCTCGGGCCGGAACAGCCCACGCTCGCGGGCCTCCGGTGCGTGCAGGGCGTCGCGCACCAGGTCCAGGTACGGGCCCTGCAGGTACTTCAGCGCCGGCACCGGGAAGTACCCCTTCGGCCGGTCGATCACCTCGTTCGGGATGACGCGCCGGGCGGCCTCCTTGAGCACGCCCTTGCCCTCCTGGGCGAGCTTGAGCTCGGGCGGGATCCGGGCGGCGACCTCCAGCACCTCGTGGTCCAGGAACGGCACCCGGGCCTCCAGGCCCCACGCCATCGTCATGTTGTCGACCCGCTTCACCGGGTCGTCGACCAGCATGATCTGCGAGTCCAGCCGCAACGCCATGTCCGTGGCGGTCTGCGCACCGGCCGTGGCGAAGTGCTCGGCGACGAAGCGGCGCGAGACGTCCTCGTCGACGAGGTGGTCGGGCGCGACCAGCGCGGCCATCTCCTCGTGCGGGCGGTCGAAGAACGCCTGGGCGTAGCGTTCGACGGCGGCCGCCACGAGCCGCTCGCGGTCGGCCTCGCCGAGTTCGTCGGTCAGCGCCTGCATCGGCGGGTACCAGTGGTAGCCGGCGAACACCTCGTCGGCGCCCTGGCCGGACTGCACGACCTTGACGTGCTGGCTGACCTCCTGGCTGAGCAGGTAGAAGGCCACGGCGTCGTGGCTGACCATCGGTTCGCTCATGGCGTGGATGGCCTGGTCCAACGCCGGCAGCATGCGCTCGGTGTCGATGCGCAGGCGGTGGTGATTGGTCTCGAAGTGCTCCGCGATGACGTCGGAGTACTTGAACTCGTCGCCTTCCTCACCGCCGAACGACTCGAACCCGATGGAGAAGGTGTTGAGGCCCTTCTGACCGGCCTCCGCGAGCAGGCCGACGACCAGCGACGAGTCGAGTCCGCCCGAGAGCAGCACCCCGACCGGCACGTCGGCGACCAGGCGCCACTGCACGGCGCTGCGCATCGCGTCGAGGACCGCGTCCTCCCAGTCGTGCGCCGTCCAGTCGGCACGGTCGGGGTCGCGCGTGAAGTTGGGCCGCCAGTACTCGGTCGTCGTCCGCGACCCGTCGGCCTCGATGGCGATGGTCGTCGCCGGCGGCACCTTGCGCACGCCGTTGAGGATCGTGCGCGGCGCCGGCACGACCGAGTGCCAGGTGAGGTAGTGGTGCAGGGCCACCGGATCGATCGAGGTGTCCACGCCCCCACCGGCGACCAGCGCCGGCAGGCTGGAGGCGAACCGCAGGCGCGACGGTTCGTCGACGACGTACAGCGGCTTGATACCGAACCGGTCCCGACCGATGAAGGTGCGGCCGGTGCCCCGCTCGTGGATGACGAAGGCGAACATGCCCTGCAGGCGGTCGACGAAGCGGTCGCCCCAGGCGTGGTAGGCCTTGAGGACCACCTCGGTGTCGGAGGTGGAGAAGAACTCGTAGCCCTCGGCCTGCAGTTCCTCGCGCAGCGGCTGGTAGTTGTAGATGCAGCCGTTGAAGACGAGCGTGAGGCCGAGCCGCGCGTCGTGCATCGGCTGGTTGCCGCACGAGGACAGGTCGATGATCGACAGGCGTCGGTGTCCCATCGCGATCGGGCCCGCCGACCAGATGCCTTCGCCGTCCGGTCCGCGCGAGATCATCCGTCCGGTCATCCGGTAGACGGCACCGACGTCCGGCGTCGCACCGTCGAATCGGAGTTCACCGCTGAAACCGCACATGTCGGGGGGTTCCTTCGTGTCCGTTTGGCAGCATGCGTGGTGGCCGCAGGGGCGGGTGGCGTAGCGGGGCCGCACCCCTCGGTGGCCGCCACACGCCCGGCCGCGACGGCCACCTCGACGTTGCCCCGAGCCTGTCGAGTGCCGCGGGACCCCTCAACCTCCGGGCACTGACCGATCGGGCAGCCTCACCGTTTGCGGGTCCACCCGGACAGGCGGCCCGCCGGCCGGCGACGCGGCCGGTCCTGCTCGTCAGGGGTCACACGACACGGGTGCCGTACGTCTCGCCGAGTCAGGAGTGCGCTGGTGCCGCGTCGCAGCGCTGCTCGAGCCAGGCGGCCGCACGCTGCCAGAGCGGCTCGTCCGGGTCGATGACCGCCATGTGCTCGCAGGTGTCCACGAGCAGTTCGACCTCGTCCCCGACGGCGGTGACGGCCGCGGCGTAGGCCTCGGACTGTGCCAGCGGCACACTGTCGTCGTCCTCGCCGTGGACGAGCAGGACCGGCACGCCGTGGCCGACCAGCTGCACGGGGTCGGCGAGGTCCCAGCGCTCGGGCACGTCCGAGGACGCGCCGCCCAGCAGGTCGGCCATCGCGCCGCTGCCCATGCCGTCGCGCTCGCCGCGCCGCAGGTCCGCGACCGGTGCCAGTCCGACGGCGACGGTCGGGACCAGCCGGGGGGCGGCACCGACCGCACCCGCGGGTAGCCGTGATCGGCCGGCGAGCCACAGCGCGAGGTGGCCACCGGCGGAGTGGCCGACCACCGCGACGCGGGTGAGGTCCAGCGGCGCGTCGAGGTCGGCCAGCGCGTCGACGGCCGCCGCCACGTCCAGGAGTGTGTTCGGCCAACCGCCGCGGTCCTCGTCGGGGATCACCCGGTCGGGAGGGGGCACCCGCCGGTACTCCACGTTCCAGACCGCGAACCCGCGCCTGGCCAGGTCGCGCGCGAGCGGCTCGGTCAGGTCGCGGACGTACTGGTGGCGCCAGAAGCCGCCGTGGACGAGCACGACGACCGGCCAGCCGGTCTCGGGCAGGTCCCCGTCCGGCAACCACAGGTCGGCGACCTGGTCGGTGGCGGGGCCGTAGCGCTCGGTTCGCACGGCAGCGGGTCCTTCCGGCGGCGTCGGGGCGCGCACGCTACTCGCCTACGCTCCTCGCCCCACCCGTCGTCCGCCGAAGGCCCATGCCGTGGAGCACGCCGCCCTCTCGCCCGAGCGTCGTCACCGCGACCTCGCACGCCTGCGCGCCGAGACGTTCGACCTCGTCGTCATCGGCGGTGGGGTGACCGGCGCGGGGATCGCCCTGGACGCCGCGACGCGTGGGCTGACCGTGGCGCTCCTCGAGCAGCGCGACCTCGCCGCGGGCACGTCCAGCCGCTCCTCGAAGCTCATCCACGGCGGTCTGCGCTACCTCGAGCAGCTGAACTTCGGGCTCGTGCGGGAGGCGCTGCGCGAACGTGGCCTGCTCCTGAACGAGCTGGCACCGCACCTCGTGCGCCCGGTGTCGTTCCTCTATCCCCTGCAGCACGCGGTCTGGGAGCGCGGCTACGTGGCCGCCGGGGTCACGCTCTACGACACCCTGGGCGGGGCGCGACAGCTGCCACGCCACCAGCACCTGTCGCGCCGTGGCGCGCTGCGGCTGGCGCCGGCGCTGCGTGGCGACGCGCTCGTGGGCGCGGTGCGCTACTGGGACGCGCAGGTCGACGACGCCCGCCACACCATGGAGGTCGCGCGCACCGCCGCCGCCTACGGGGCGGCGGTGCTCACCTCGACCCGGGTCACCGGCCTGCTCCGCGAGGGCGAACGGGTCGTCGGCGTGCAGGCCCGCGACCAGGAAGGCGGCGAGGACCTGCAGGTGCGGGGCCGGCAGGTCGTCAACGCGACCGGCGTGTGGGCCGACCGGATCCAGGAGATGGCCGGCCGAGGGCGGATCCGCGTGCGCGCGTCCAAGGGGATCCACCTCGTCGTACCGAAGGACCGCATCCACGCGGACACCGGGCTGATCCTGCGCACGGAGACCAGCGTGCTGTTCGTGATCCCGTGGGGCCGGCACTGGCTCATCGGCACCACCGACACGGAATGGGACCTCGACCTCGCCCACCCGGCCGCGTCGGCACGCGACATCCAGTATCTGCTCGACCGCGTCAACAAGGTGCTGCGCACCCCGCTGACCCACGCCGACGTGGAAGGCGTCCAGGCCGGCCTGCGTCCGCTGCTGTTCGGCGAGTCGGAGGCCACCAGCCAACTCTCGCGCGAGCACGCCGTGGCCCAGACCGTCGCGGGCCTGATCACCATCGCCGGCGGCAAGTACACGACCTACCGCGTGATGGCCAAGGACGCCGTCGACGCGGCGGCACGCAACCTGCGCCAGCGGGTGCCGCCGAGCGTCACCGACCGCACGCCGTTGCTGGGCGCGCAGGGCTGGCACGCATTGTGGAACCGGCGCCACCGGCTCGCCGACGAGGTCGGCCTGCACCCGAGTCGCATCGAGCACCTGCTGTCCCGGTACGGCGCACGCGTCGAGGAGCTGCTCGATCTGCTCGCCGACCGCCCGGAGCTCGGCGCCCGCATCGCCGGCGCCGAGGACTACCTCAAGGTCGAGGCGGTCCATGCCGCCAGCCATGAAGGTGCGCTGCACCTCGACGACCTGCTCACCCGGCGCACCCGGATCTCGATCGAGACCTTCGACCGCGGCCTGGCCGCGGCGACGGACGTCGCCCCGCTGATGGGCGAGGTACTGGGCTGGGACGAGGACGACATCGCCCGGGAGATCGAGCACTACGAGGCACGGGTGGCGGCCGAGGTGGAGTCGCAACGGATGCCGGACGACCGCACCGCCGACGCCGCCCGCATGGGCGCCCGCGACGTTCGGGTCGGCGGCGCCGGCTGACCCCCGGTCAGCTGCCGGGCCTGCCCGGTCCGCCGGCCAGGACGTCGAGGTCCAGCTCCAGGCCGACGACCCAGTTCGGCGCGTCGACCACCTCGAGGATCCGCAGGTGTGCCGCGACCGAGCACAGCGCATAGGCGTCGGCCGGGTCGAGACCGTGCTCCTCGCCCAGCCGCTCGATCATCGCCCGGGTGGCGTCGCGGGCGCCGACGTGGAGGTCGGGACCGACCCCGGTGGTCAGCAGCCGCGGGCCCGACGCCGGCGGTGCTCCGCGCGGCAGCTCCAGTTGCGGCGCGGCCGGCGCCCGGCCACGCACGACGTCGACACGGATCGAGACGGTGCCGGTCGTCTCCACCGCGGTGCCGCAGACCTCGCCGTCGCCCTGGGCGGCATGCGGGTCGCCCATCGACAGCAGCGCCTCCGGAACCTCGACGGGCAGCAGCAGGGTCGCGCCGGCGCGCACGTCGCGGCAGTCGAGGTTGCCCCCGACGTTCCGGGGCGGGATCACCGAGTGCGGCCCCGGTGCCGCCGGCGCCACGCCGACCGTGCCGAGGAAGGGCCGGGCCGCCACGCGGGCGAAGCCGCCGACCTCGACGACCCCGTCGCGCACCTCGGACACCACCACGTGCGGGTCGGGGAACTCGTCGGCGAGCAACCCGAAGCCGGGGATCAGGGTGGTCCAGCCGCGGGCGCCGACGTCCAGCGCCAGCACCTCGACGGCCAGCGCGTCACCGGGTCGGGCGCCCTCCACGGTCAGCGGACCGGTCAGCGGGTTGGCACGCCCGAGGTCCAAGGCGGCCACGTCGGCCGCCGTGGCGTCGGCGCCGAGCTGACCGTCGAAGCAGTCGGCCAGCCGCAACTCGACGGTCTCCCCGGGTGCGATCCGGAGGCGCGGCGCGAGCGTCCGGTCCCAGCCGTGGTGACCGTCCCGGTGGTGCAGGGTGTGCATCGTCGCGACCTTCCATGGCGCCGGGGCGTGCTGCGCCCGCCCGCGACCGTAGGGCGCGCCGCCGCACCGTGGGTCGGGATGCCGACCGTCGGTACGCTGCCGGACGATGCTCAAGGACCTGCTGCGGCCGACCGCGCTCCTCAGCCACGTGCTCGTGCTGCTCGTGGCCGTCACCTGTGTCGCGCTCGGGCAGTGGCAACTGGACCGGCTGGCGCAGGTACGTGCCAACAACGCCCTGCTCGAGGAGCGCCTGCAGGCACCGCCGGTCGAACTCGCGACGCTGGTCGACGAACGCCCCGTCGACGAGGCGGGGTTGGAGTACCGCCGGGTGACGGCCCGCGGGATCTTCCGGCCGGAGCAGGAGGTGCTGCAGCGCGGGGCCCAACACAACAACCAGCAGGGCTTCTCGGTCCTGACCCCGCTGGAACTCGAGGGCGGTGGCGTCGTGCTCGTCCGGCGCGGCTTCGTACCGTCGGCGCTGGACACGCCACCGGTCGCCGAGGCGGCCCCGCCGTCGGGGACGGTGCAGATCGCCGGCATCCTCGAGCGGCCGGTCCCCCAGCCCGACTTCGGGCCGCAGGACCCGCCCGGGGGCGACCTCGCACGCGTGTTCCACACGGACACGGCGCGACTCGACCGCCAGGTCGACGGTGAGCTGTACCCGATGGTGGTGCGGGTGCAGACCGACGAGGTCGTCGCCTACGACGCGTTGCCGGTCCCGCCGGAGCCGCCCGTGCTCGACGAGCGCAACCACTTCTCCTACGCGATGCAGTGGCACGCGTTCGCACTGCTCGCGGTCGTGACCTACGGCGCCTGGCTGTGGAAGCGCCGCGGCCGTGGTGACGATCCGGACGCGAGCGAGAAGTCAGCGCCACCCGCGCCCCCCGCGCGGGTGGCCGGCTGACTCCCGCGGACGAAAACCCGCGAGTTGTGGCCGCCCCCCGCGCGGCCACCTGCTCGCGGGACCCCTTCTTCGTCCGCGCCCCCGCGACCTTCCGGTGTTCACCGGTTGGTCGCTCCCGTGCCGAGCGCTTCGACATGGTCGCACGGCCGGGTCCGCGACGGAACCGTGCCCCTACGTGACTTGCAAGGTGGTGCTAGCACCACCGCTGCCGGCCACGGAGACGTTGGCGGCTGCCTAGTCTCCGGGGCGCAGCAGGAGGTGGCCCTTGCCGTCCGGATCGGCCCGCACGACGCTCTTGATCGCCGAAGACGACTACCTCGTGCGCGAAGGTGCCCGGTCGGTGCTCGCCGCCCATCCGCGCCTGGAGGTCCTGGGCGCGGCGGGCGACCCGCAGGGTGTCCTGGAGCTGCTCGAGCAGCACGACCCGGACGTCGTCATGCTCGACATCCGCATGCCGCCGACCTTCACGACCGAGGGCATCGAACTGGCGCACCGGATCCGCGAGATGCGCCGTGGCACCGGCATCGTCGTGCTCTCGCAGCACGCGGACCCGGAGTACGCGCTGGAGTTGCTCAAGCACGGTTCGGACGGCGTCGCCTACCTGCTGAAGGAACGGCTCGGCGACGCCGACCGCCTGGTGCAGGCCATCGAGGAGGTCCGCGCCGGCGGATCGATCCTCGACCCGCGGATCGTCGAGGGCCTGCTGGAGGCACAGCGCCGTCGCACCGCCTCCAAGCTGGCTGGACTCACCCCGCGCGAACTCGAGGTGTTGGCGCTGATGGCGTCAGGACGGGGGAACGTCGCGATCGCGCGGGAGCTGTCGATCACCGACCGGTCGGTGGAGAAGCACACCAACTCCATCTTCCGGAAGCTCGGTCTGTCCGAGGAACTCGAGCTCAACCGGCGGGTCGCCGCCGTCCTGTTCTACCTCCAGCGCTCCCCCGACTGAGGGCTCGCCGTCGCCGCCGACGGATGGTCGCGACCTGGTCAGCGGCAGCAGGGCCGTCATCGAGGTGCCCTCGCCGGGGCGCGACAGCAACTGCAGCGATCCGCCCAGGGCATTGACCCGGTCGCGCAGGTGCACGACGCCGCCGGATCGGGTCGTGCGCTCCGGGCGGAAGCCGATGCCGTCGTCGCCCACGCTCACCCGCAGCATGTCCCCCTCGTGGCGTACGTCGACCCGGATCCGGGTCGCGTGCGCGTGCTTGAGCGCGTTGGTGACCGCCTCGGAGATGAGGAAGTAGGCGTTGGTCTCCACGTCCTCGTCGACCCGTGGCAAGGGGTCCGGCTCCAGGGTGACGCTCATCGGCGTCTCGGAGCGGCTGGCGAGGCTGTGCAGCGCGCCGCCCAGGCCGCGGTCGCGCAGGATCGACGGGAACAGCGCCTGTCCCGTCGCGCGCAACTCGTCGAGGATGCCGTCGATCGAGTCGGCGAGCCGCTCGGTCACCTCGTCGACCTTCGCGGCGTCGTCGCGCAGTTGGTGCCGGGCGGCGCCGACCTGCATCCGCAACACGACCAGCTGCTGCTGGATGCCGTCGTGGAGGTCCTGCGCGACCCGCTGTCGCTCGGCGTCCTGCACGCCGACGATGCGTCGTGCCGCTTCCTGCAGGGCCTCGGCCTGCTGACGGATCACCAGCAGCTGCGCACGGAGGGCCCGACGCATGCGCTCCAGGGCGCCGGCCAGCATGCCGATCTCGTCGCGGCGCTCGACCTGGAACGAGCGCTCGAGGTCGCCCGCAGCGATGGCCGTCGCGGTGTCGGTCAGCGCCAGGATCGGGCGGGTCATCACCCGTGCCATGGCGAAGGCCAGCGCCCCACCGAGCACGATGAGCAAGGTGACCATCAGTGCGCGGGTCCGCGTCAGCCGGGCGTCCAGCGCGGCGAGCGGGTCGGCCGTCACCAGGCCGATCGCCGCCGCGTGCCCCCAGTTGCGCTCGGCCCCGATGGCGACGTAGCGCACCAGGCGACGGTCACCCACCTCCTGCGTCTGGCGTTGCAGCGTCGGATCGGCCAGCGCCGGGTCCCCGACCGCCTCGCCGTCCGACGAGGCGATGACCCGGCCGTCCACCACGATCTCCACGCGGTCGACACCGGTCTGGCGCTCGACGCTGCGCGCGTGGGCGTCGGAGAGGGCGAAGCCCACGACGACGAGCAACTGCTCGCTGACGCGGCGGACCGGGAAGGCGTACACCAGGCCCCACTCCCCGCTCTCCAGCCGGACCACCCGCTGGCCCTGGAAGGCGGAGACCGGGGCGTTCGCCAGCTGTTCGGGGTACGGCGCCGCGACCGTCGTGCGCGCAGGCAGCCGCTGGAGCAGCTCACCGGTGGACAGATCGATGACGGCGCCGAGCTCCAGGCTCGAGTCACTCGTCCCGACCGTCGACAGCAGGTCCGCGAGGCCGCGCTCGAAGGCGTCCTGATCGGGCGTGTCGCTGAGCATCTGCTGGGCGAGGGTGCTCAGCAGCAGGTTGATGCGCAGCCCGTCACGCTGGACCTCGTAGTCCAGCGCGTTGCCCTGCTCGACGGTCAGTACCCGCGCCTGCTCCTGTACCGCCTCGCGGGTCAGGCGGGTCTCCAGTACCAGCGTGACACCGCTGGCGAGAACCAGGACGGCCAGGAAGGCCGCCAGGATCTTCGGCAGCAGGGATGCCTCGCGATCGAGTGCCGCCCGCAGGAAGCTCATGGCGCCGCCCGCATCACGCGCCCGTGTCCGAGGCCAGCCATGCCTCGGCGAACTCCTGCAGGTCGGCCATCGACTCGACCGCGGGCCGGTGGCCGGACAGGATGTCGTTGAGCGCCTCGGAGAAGGCCTGCGCCACGTCCGGATAGGCGATCAACGGCATCACGCGGGCGTTGGGCAGCTGCTGCACGAAGGTGCTGAGCAGCGGGTCCTCCGTGAACAGCGGCGCGTCGAAGACCCGGATGCGGGCCGGCAGGCGGCCCTCCTCCTCGGCCAGGCGCAGGGCCACGTCGTCGTCGATCAGTCGCAGCGCGAGCTCGAAGGCCAACTCGGGCTGCTCGGCGCCGGTCGGCACGAACAGGCTGGAACCGCCGAGGACGGTCACCGGCTCGTCCGGGTCCGCCTGCGGCAGCGGCAGCACCCCGACGCGCAGGTCGCGGTCGGCGCTGCGGGCCACGATGTTGAGGTCCCAGGAGCCGGTGGCGTGGGTCGCCACCTGGCCGGACGCGAACGCCTGCACCGTGTCCGCAGCCAGGTCCGCGCCGTAGGGGCCGGGCGCGAGATCGGTCCGGATGAGGTCGACCAGGAACTCCAGCGCGGCGACGGTCCGCGGATGGTCGAAGGTGAACGTCGGCTCGCCGGTCGCCTGGTCGATGCGCAGCAGCTCGCCGCCGAAGGCACGGATCCAGCCGTAGGCCTGCCAGCTGCTCGTCGAGATCGGCAGCATCCACTGGGCGCCGCCTCCGGCCACCACCTTCTCGGCCGCCGCGTGGAAGCCCTCCATGGTCCGCAGCTCGCCGGGGCTCGCGACCCCGGCCTCCTCGAGTGCGTTCAGGTCGGTGAGGAGCACCAGGGCGTTCGTGTCGAGCGGGACACCGTAGGGCTCGCCCAGCCAGGTGACGTCCTCCACGGCACCGGGAAGGAACTCGTCGGCGCGCAACCCGGCGTCCCGCCACTGCGCACCGAGCGGCTCGGCGAGGTCCGCGGCGGCCGCGGCGAAGGCGTGCCAGTGGGCGAGGTCGTAGGGCTGTTCGAGGTCCTGTGCGGCGGACACCAGGTCGGGGATCTGCGAGAACGGCACGGCCTGGACCTGGACCTGGACCTGCTCGTGGTCGCGTTCGAAGGCGTCGAGGACGTCACGCACCGCCGGCGCACTGGCCCAGTCGTCGGCCATGATGACGCGCAGGAGCGTCGGTTCGGCCGGGACGGCCGACGCCGTGCACCCAGCCGCGAGCACGGCGAACAGCGCAAGGGTCGGTACCGCGCGCACCTGCCACCGTCCTCCGCCCACGGGACCTCAGCGTTGCACAGCCATCGGCCGAACGTCCACCAACCCAAGGCACCGCGCCGCGTGGGCGACGATCTCCCTCACCTGGTGCGCAGGTGCCCGGCGACGCACGGTAGCGTGCCGGCATGGCCGACTTCCGCACCGTCCCGTTCCTGCCGACCGCATTCCATGACGACGCCACGCTCGACCTCGACGGTCAGGCGGCGCTCGCGGCCACCGTCGCGGCGGCCGGCGTCGACGGCGTGAACGTCCTGGGACTGACCACCGGCGAGGTCACCTCCCTGCGCGTGGAAGAGATCGGCGACGTCGTGGCCGCCACGCGGCGTGGCGCCGCCGGGCTGCCCGTCGGCGTCGGCCTCGGTCCGCCGGGCGCCGGGACACTGGCGCTCGCACGCGCCGCCGCGGCCGCTGGCGCGGACCTGCTGGTGGCGCCGGTGCCCGCCGGCAGCGACCCGCTGGCACCGCTGGGCGAGGTCGCCGAACTGGGCCTGCCGTTGTGGCTGCACCACCACCCAGCCGTCACGGGCGCGCGCCGCAGCGGCGACGAGCTCGCCGCGCTGGCGACGGAGATCGGCGCCGCGGTCGTCGTCGTGGAGGAGGCACCGCCAGGCGATCTGCTGGCGGTGCTGGCCGGTGGTGCGAGCGCGGGGGTCGGTGGCCTGGCCGCGCTGTTCCTGCCCGAGGAGGTCGAGGCCGGCGCGGTGGGCACGGTGGCCGGATGCGCCGTCCCCGAACGGCTCGTGGAGGTCGTGGCCCGCTACCGTGCCGAGGATGCCGGCGCCGCGTGGGACGCCTACCTCGAACTGTTGCCCTGGCTGCGTCTGGAGGTGGGCAGCCCGGGGCTGCGTGTGCGCAAGGAGGCCTGGCGTCAGCGTGGTGTGCTGTCGTCGGGGCGCGTCCGCGAAGGCGCGCCGCTGGCGGCGGCGTCGAAGCTGGCGATCACGCGACGCCTGCGGCAGGTCGGCGCCGACGTGAGTGCCCCGTACCCGGGCAGCTGAGCCCATCCGAGCAGGGAGCCCCCGTGCCCGCAGACGACGATCGCGACCAGCCCGACGGCGAGCTGTGGCAGCGCCGCGTCGAGCTGCGCGACGGGACGCCGGTGCTGGTGCGCCAGATCCAAGCCGAGGACCGCGAGCGGCTGGCGGCCGGCTTCCGGCAACTGTCACCGGCGTCGCGCTACCTGCGCTTCCACACCGTGTTGGACGAGCTCACCGACGAGCAGCTGACCTACCTGTCCGAGGTCGACCACGTGGACCACGAGGCGGTGGTGGCCATCGACCTGCTCCACCCGGAGCGACCTGGCGTCGGTGTGGCGCGCTACGTCCGCGAGCCCTACGAGGAGCACGTGGCCGAGGCCGCGATCACCGTGGCCGACGAGTACCACGGGCAGGGCGCCGGCACGTTGCTGCTGGGTGCGCTCGCCGACCGTGCCCGCGCCAACGGCGTGACCACCTTCCGCAGCTACGTGCTCGACGGCAACAACGCCATGCTGGAGGTGTTCGAGCACCTCGGTGGGCGGCGGGAACGCGAGAACGAGAACCTGTGGCGCGTCGACCTGCCGCTGCCGAGCACGCTGGAGGAGCTGCCCGACTCGGCCGCAGGCCGGGCCTTCCTCGGCGCGGCGCGCGGCCAGCGGCACCTCATCAGCCTGTTCCCGCCCATCTGGAGCCGCCTCAAGGGCCTCGCCGGCATCGGGGACGACGAGGACGAGCTCGCCACCGTCCGTGACCGGGTCGAGCCGTGGCTCGACCGGCGCGAGCGGTAACGTCCGCGGGATGCTCGTGCCCCACTCCCGCGCCGAGTTGCGCCGCCGGATGCCCCGCCTGATGGCGGGGCTCGTGCTGTGCGGCCTGGGAATCGCCGTCATGGTGGCCGCCGACCTCGGGCTCGGCCCGTGGGACGTGCTGCACCAGGGGCTGTCGAACCGCAGTGGGATCCCGATCGGGACCGTCGGCATCCTCGTCGGCGTGCTCGTCCTGGGCGGCTGGCTGCCGCTGCGCGAGCGTCCGGGCCTGGGGACCGTGCTGAACGTGCTCGTCATCGGCGTCGTGATCGACGTGACGCTGCTGTTCCTCGACACACCGTCGCAGGCCTGGCTGCGCTGGGTGCTGATGGCGGCCGGGCCGGTGCTGTTCGGCGTCGGCTCGGGCTTCTACATCGGGGCCGGGCTCGGGGCGGGCCCGCGCGACGGGATCATGACGGGCCTCGCCCGTCGCGGGCTGCCGGTGGGAGGCGTGCGTGCGGCGCTGGAGCTGTCGGTGCTGGCCGGTGGCTGGCTGCTCGGCGGCACGGTGGGGGTCGGGACCGTGGTCTTCGCGCTCGCGATCGGCCCGATCGTGCACGTGGCACTGCCGCGGCTGTCGGTCCGCGACGCCCCCACCACGCCGCCGCCCGGCATGGGCTCGGCACGTTGACGCGGCCGGCGTCCGGCACGGCCGGCGCGGCTCAGCGGCAGAGCGGCGCGATCGTCGGGTAGGGGTTCACCCACGAGCCACCGACACGACGGCCGAGGTGCAGGTGCGGCGGCGTGGTCCTGGCGTTGCCGGTGTTGCCGACCGTGCCGATCGTCTCCCCCGCCGACACGCTGGCGCCCGGCACGATTCCGGCCGCGATGGTGTCGAGGTGGGCGTTGTACCACTCGCTGCCGTCGGCGGTCCGGTACGTGACCGTGATGCCGCCGAGGCTGGTCGGTGCGTCGGCCGGGTTGGTGCGCAGGACGACCCCGTCGGCGATCGCGACCACCGGTGCGCCGCGGGCCGCGAACACGTCCGTGCCCTCGTGGGTGCGCCCGCCGGACCGCGGGTAGCCCCAGTCGTTGCTGAAGTCGCGACCGGCGACCGCGCCCACCACGGGGCAGTAGCCGCCGTCGACGCTGGGCCCGCCGGCGCTGCGGCCGGCACCGGCGCCGGCGCGCTCAGCGGCCCGCCGTTCGGCCTCCTCGCGGGCCCGCCGTTCGGCCTCCTCCTGGGCGCGACGCTCCGCGAGCTCGGTCTCCAGCTCGGCCCGGCGCTCGTCGACGCGCGACAGCAGCGCCGAGGTCGCCTGGGCGTCGGCCTGCAGGGACGCCAACACGTCGCGCTGGCGCGCCTCGTCGGCCTCGATCTCCGCGGCCAGCTCCTCGGCCTGCGCGCGCAGGTCCTGCACCACCTCGAGGGTCTCCGCCGCCTCTGCCGCGGCCTGGGCGGCCCGGCCGCGCGCCCGCGCGGCGTCCTCGGCCTGCTGCGACCGCGTCTGCCGCAGCTCGAAGACCTGCTGGACGGTCGACTCCTGCGTGTCGACGACGACCTTCAGCTGCTTCATGCCGACGGCGAACGTGTTGGGGTCCTCGGCCCGCCGCAGCACCTCGAGCACCATCGCGCCGCGGGTCGCGCCGACCGTGCCGTACTTGAAGCTCTCCACGATCTGCTCGGTGAGCAGCTGCTCCTCGCGGCGCAGTCGCTCCTCGGTGCGTGCGAGCACGTCCTCGGCCCGGCGGTGGTCGGCCTCGGCCTCGGCCTGCTCGGCCCGCGCATCCTCGAGTGCGGCCTCGGCCAGCGCCACCTGGCCCTCGGCGGCCCGGAGCCGGCCCCGGGCGTCGTCCAGGCGCACGGCGAGCTGGGCGAGCTCCTCCTCGGCGCTGTCGATCTCCGACTGCACACGGCCGAGTTCGTCCGACAGCCGATCCGCCCGGCGCTCGGCCTGGTCGAGCTCGTCCGCGACCTCACCGCTGTCGCGCGGCTGGGCGCCGGCGGCGGCGGGGACGACGAGCAGGATCGCGGCGAGAGCCGCGACCACACGCAGACGTCCCCGTCCGGGCGTCCTGGGGCCGAGCACGACGTTCCTTCGCATCGCGGAGCGCGGGGCGCGACGGAATGCAGCGCGGAACCGTACCGCCCCTGACGAGTGTCATCGGCCATTCGCCACGAACACTCAAGGGCGCGCGCGGGCACCGGGCAGCAGCAGGCAGGCCGTGCTGCCGTCCGGGCCGATGGCGATGCTGAGCTCACCACCCTCGGCGTGGATCAGCGCGCGGGCGAGCGGGAGCCCGCGCCCGCCGGCCGCGGCAGGGTCGTCGTCGACGCGGGCCGGCAAGCCGTCCTCGGTCGGGGCGGGCGCCGGCACCGCGACCGGCCCCTCGTCCAGCACGCACACGCGGACCGCGCCGTCCGGTTCGTCGGGCAGCGCCGGTGCCAGCCGCACGGTGATCGTTCCCGTGGCGTGACGGAGGGCATTGTCCAGGAGCACCTGCAACGCCTGACCAACGGCACCGGGCCGGACCCGCACGGGCGGGACCGGCAACGCCTCGAAGACCAGGTTGCGGCCGCGCTGCTCCGCGAGGTCCTCCCACACCGGCAACCGGTCGCGGACCAGCGTGGCCAGGTCGAGCTCCCGGGCCGCCGTGTCGGGGCGGGTCAACGCCACCAGTTCGTCGATCGTGCGCTCGAGCCGGTCCGCCTCCTCCAGTGCGGCGTCGACCGACGGGCCGGGCTGGGCGGCAGCGAGGGTCTCCAGGTGCAGCCGCAGGGCCGTCAACGGGGTGCGCAACTGGTGGGACGCGTCGGCCGCGAACGCGTTCGCCCGGTCGACCGAACGCCCCAGACGCGCGGCGGTGTCGTCGAGCGCGTCCGCGATGCGGTCGGCCTCGGGCAGGCCGCTGCGCGGCGCACGGGCGCTGAAGTCGCCGTCGCCCAGCCGACCCGCCGACGTGGCCAGCCGTTCGAACGGCTTCGCGAGGCGGCGACCGACGAGCCAGGCGACGCCGGCGGCCGTCGCCGCCACGGCCGCCGCCACGCCCGCGATCAGCAGCCAGGCGCCACGTACCTGCGCCCGCAGCGTGGCGTCGTCGGCGACCATGTGCAGCAGCACGGGCTGCCCGCAGACCTGCGTCGACAGCGGCACGCCCACCGCGACCCGCCCGTCGCCGACGGCCCGGCCGGGCACCCCGGCGCCCGCCTCGGCCACCTCGGGACCGATGCTCGGGCGGCCGTCCGGCGCGGTCGTGGCCACCAGTCCCCCTTCGACCGTGATGACGCTGACGACGACGGCCAGGTCGCGCAACTGCACGACCCGCAGCTGCAGCTCCGGACAGTTGCGCGAGGTGTCGAGCAGGAAGCCGAATGGTTCGGCCGTGCTCTGCAGCGAGTCCACGGCCCGGCCCTCGAGCAGCCCACGGACCGACCACGCCAACGGCAGCGCGAACGCCAGCAGCGCCGTCATCACCAGGGCCACGGCCGACACCAGCAGGCGCTGCCTCATGCGAGGGTGTCCCGCCCATCCGCCGGGGGGGCGCCCTCGCCGGTGGGATCGGTGGGCTCGAAGCGCAGGCCCACACCCCGGACCGTGCTGATGTAGCGGGGCTCGGCCGGGTCGTCACCGAGCTTGCGTCGCAACGACGAGACGTGCACGTCGATGGTCTTCGAGGCGCCCATCCAGCGGGTGTCCCAGACCTCGCGGGCGAGCTCGTCACGCGTCACCACGCTGCCCGCCCGCGCCAGCAGCAGTGCGAGCAGGTCGAACTCCTTCGGGGACAGCTCGAGCTCCTCGCCTCCGAGCCAGGCGCGCCGCGCGGCCGGGTCCAGTCGTACGTCACGGACGACGAGTTCCCGGGCGAGCGGTGGGCGGGCGGCGGCGGCGCGGCGCAACAGGGCGCGCAGCCGGGCCTGCAGCTCCGCGAGGCGGAAGGGCTTGGCGACGTAGTCGTCGGCGCCGGCGTCCAGACCCACGACGACCTCGGTCTCCGTGGTGCGTGCCGTAAGCACGAGGATCGGCAGGTCGGCCCCCAGGTCGCGGCGCAGGCGCCGGCACACCTCGATGCCGTCGACGTCGGGCAGCCCGAGGTCGAGCACGACCGCGTCGGCGTCGCGCGCGGCCGTCAGCGCCTCGCGCCCGGTTGCCACCCGGACCACCTGGTGACCGCTGGCGGACAGGGCCGTCACCAGCGGCCGGGCGATCCCGTCGTCGTCCTCGACCAGGAGCACCCGCGCCGGCGCGTCGCTCACGTCCACCTCCGACCTTCGTTCGCGGCCCGGCCAGCCTACGGCGGTCGCGACGCGTGGAACCGGTATCGGCGCGCCTTCTTGGGCCGCGACCGCCCGTCTTCACCCTTTCCTTACCTGGGCCCTGACGAGCGCTCACCCACGCGTCCGTACCGTCGCGACGGCGAGGTGAGGTCCCCCGCGCACCGACGAAGGAGGAGGCGACGATGGATCACCGGACGGGCCCCGAGACGAGCCGGGCGAGCGCCGCCCCGGACACGACCGTGCCCGCCGAGCCCACCGTCACCTCCTACGCGCCGCCGCCCCCGCCGCCCCCACCCGAGGCACCGGTCGACGAGTCCCGGCCCAGGCCGCTGCGCGCACGTCACCTGGTGGCGGCCGCGCTGGCGGGTGCACTCGGTGCCGGCGCGGTGGTCGTCCCGGCCCAGTTCCTCGACGACGACGGTGCCGCCGGGCCCGCGACCGCCGAGCCCGCACCAGGTGAGCAGGCGCCGGCCACCGCGAACACCTCGAGCAGCGTCATCGGCGCGATCGCCCAGCAGGTGTCCCCGTCCGTGGCGCGCGTCGACGCCAGCGGGCCGGTCGGCGCCGGCTCCGGTTCCGCCGTCGTGTACCGCGCCGACGGCATCCTGGTGACCAACAACCACGTGGTCGCCAACGCCAGCGACATCACCGTCACGCTGCCCGACGGGGAACGTCTGCCGGCCGAGATCGTCGGGACGGACCCGAGCTCCGACCTGGCCGTGCTGCGCGTGGACGCGACCGACCTGCCCGTGCCGGTGTGGGCCGACGCGGAACACCAGCCCGCCGTCGGCGACACGGCCGTCGCGATCGGTTCGCCGTTCGGGCTCGACGGGTCCGTCACCGCCGGCATCGTGAGCGCCCTCGGCCGCAACGTCGCGACCGCCGAGGCCAACCTCGTCGACCTGCTGCAGACCGACGCCGCGATCAACCCCGGCAACTCGGGCGGCGCGCTCGTCGACGGCGAAGGGCGGGTCATCGGCGTCAACACCGCCATCGCCAGCAGCGGCGGCGGCAACGAGGGCATCGGCTTCGCCATCCCGGCGACCACGGTCGGCAACGTCGCCGACCAGCTGCTGGAGAACGGCGCCGTCCGCCACGCCTTCCTCGGCATCGCCGGGCAGACCGTCGATCCGGACGTGGCCCGGCTCTACAACCTGCCGGTCGAGCAGGGTGCCGTCCTCGCCGAGGTCCCCGACGGCCCCGCGGCGGACGCGGGGCTGCAGCCGGGCGACATCATCGTGCGCATCGACGACTTCGAGGTGACCAGCATGATCGACCTGGCCGGGCGCATCCAGCAGTACCAGCCGGGCGACGAGGTCACCGTCACCTACCTCCGCGACGGCGCGGAGCAGACCACCACCGTCACCCTCGGCGAACGGCCCAACCAGAACTGACCGCATCCTCCCAGACCGTCCGGCGCCGCCGCCCCCCGGCTCGCCGGACGCGGCCGACGCGGCGTCGTCACCGCATGCCGGGCCTCTCTCCACCCGGCTCTCGCGTCGGCCTCCGGACCCCGGCTGCATCCCCCAGCGGCCGGGGTCCGCTCGTGTCACCGGCTTCAGCGGCAGGTCGCGTGGCCACCGTCGACCGGGATCACCGCCCCGGTGGTGTAGGCGCCGGCACGGGAGGCGAGGTAGATCGCGATGCCCGCCATGTCCTCGGCCCGGCCCACGCGCCCCAACGGGATCGTCGCGACGACCTCCTCCTCGTGCGCCATGACCACCTTCGTCATCTTCGAGGGGAACAGGCCCGGCGCGATCGCGTTCACCGTGACCCGGTCGGGCGCGAGGAACTTCGCGAGGTGTCGGGACAGCTGATGGACGGCGGCCTTCGAGGCCGAGTAGGCGTAGCTCTCGAACGCCGGGACGTGGAAGCCACCGTCGATCGAGCCGATGTTGATGACCCGCGCGGGGTCCTCCTCGGTCGCGGCCGCCCGTAGCCGCGACGCGAGCGCCTGCGTGAGCAGGAAGACCGACTTCACGTTGAGGTCCATGACCTTGTCGTAGCCGGATTCGGGATACTCGTCGAAGGGCGCGCCCCACGTGGCGCCGGCGTTGTTCACCAGCACGTGCACGCGGTCCTCGCGTTCGGCCACCTGGGAGGCCAGCTGGTGCACCCCGTCGCTCGACGACAGGTCGGCCGGCAGGGCGACGCACGTACCGGTCGCGGACAACTCGTCGGCCAGCGCCTCGCAAGCCTCCACGGACCGCGACGAGATGTAGACCCTGGCGCCGGCGGCGACGAAGCCGCGGGCGATCATCTCGCCGATCCCCCGCGATCCGCCCGTCACCACGACGACCTTGTCGCGCACCGCGAACAGCTGCTCGATGTCCATGGGTCCTCCGTGACGGTGTCCACCGTCGGGTTCGGGATCACGTGGCCGCGGCAGGCGCGGCGACGTCGCCGCGACCGTAGCCGCACCGTCGGAACGGGAACGATCACCGGCCGAACGTTCCAGTTCGCTACGGTCCCGGCGACCGGCCGGCGGGACCCCGGGAGGCAGCGATGGACGCGCCGTTGCGGATCGGCAACTGCTCCGGCTTCTACGGCGACCGGTTCGCCGCCGCCCGCGAGCAGGTCGAGGGCGGCCCCCTGGACGTGCTGACCGGCGACTACCTCGCCGAGCTCACCATGCTGATCCTGTGGCGCGCGCAGCAGAAACCCGGCGGCGTCGGCTACGCGAAGACGTTCCTGCGCCAGATGCGCGAGGTCCTGGAACCCTGTGTTCGTCGCGGCATCCGCGTGGTCGTCAACGCGGGCGGCCTGGACCCGGCCGGCCTCGCGGCGGCGCTGCGCGAGCTGGCCGGCGAGTTGGGGCTCGACGTCGCCGTCGGCCACGTCGAGGGCGACGACCTGCGGCCCCGACTCGCGACACTCCAGGCCGACGGGCACGCACTCGCACACCTCGACACCGGCCGACCGTTGGCCGCGGCCGGCGCGCCGGCCCTGACGGCCAACGCCTACCTCGGCGGCTGGGGGATCGCGGCGGCACTGGACGCCGGTGCGCAGGTCGTCGTCACCGGCCGCGTCTCCGACGCGAGCCTGGTGGTGGGTCCGGCGGCCGCACACTTCGGCTGGTCGCGCCGCGACTGGGACCGCCTGGCCGGTGCGGTGGTGGCGGGCCACGTCCTCGAGTGCGGCGCGCAGGCCACCGGCGGCAACTACGCCTTCTTCACCGAGGTGCCGGGCATGGAGCACCTCGGCTTCCCGATCGCGGAGGTCCACGCCGACGGCACCAGTGTCGTGACCAAGCACCCCGGCACCGGCGGGCGCGTCGACGTCGGCACCGTGACGGCGCAGCTGCTCTACGAGCTCGGTGAGCCGGCCTACCGCAACCCCGACGTGACGGCCCACTTCGACACCATCCGGCTCGCGACCGACGGCGACGACCGCGTCCGGATCGAAGGAGTGCGCGGTTCGCCTCCGCCGTCGACCAGCAAGGTGTGCGTCAACGCCTTCGGCGGCTTCCGCAACCGGGTGACGTTCGTGCTCACCGGCCTGGACGTCGAGGCGAAGGCGGACCTCGTGCGCCGCCAGCTGGACCCGGTCCTGCGCGCGGCGGCACCGGACCTCGTCGACTGGCGTCTGGTGCGCAGCGACCACCTCGACAGCGACGACAACGCGGCCGCGACGGCCTCGCTCACGCTGACCGTGCACCACCACGACGCCGACGCCATCGGCCGCCCGCTCGCCGGCGCCTGCGTGGAGTTGGGCCTGGCCTCCTACCCCGGGTTCACGGTCACGGCACCACCGTCGGACGCCGAACCGTTCGGCCGCTACTGGCCCACGACGGTCCCGGCGGCGCTGGTCGAGGAGGTCGCGGTCCTGCCCGACGGTGGGCGTCGGCCGATCACCCAGACCGGCGCCGACCTCGGCGAGCCCGCCGGGGCAGTGAGCAGCGCGGGCAGCGGGGACGTCACGTCCGGCGACGGCCACGACGGCGGGGCGCTCCCGACGGCCGGGACGACCCGGCAACTCCCGCTGGGCGTCCTGGCCGGTGCGCGTTCCGGCGACAAGGGCGGCATCGCCAACGTGGGGCTGTGGGTGCGCAACCCGGACCACTACCCGTGGCTCCTGCAGGTCGCTGGCACCGCCGACGCGGTGCGTCGGTTGCTGCCGGAGGCGGCCGGACTCCCGGTGCGGGTGCACCACCTGCCCCGCCTCGCGGCCGTCAACGTCGTCGTGCCCGGGCTCCTCGGCGACGGGGTCGCGTCCTCGACGCGGCCGGACCCGCAGGCCAAGGGCCTGGGCGAGTACCTGCGCTCGCGACTGGTGCCCGTCCAGCCCGCGCTGCTCGAGCCGCGGCCGACCTGACCGATCCGCGGCGCTTCCGTCGTCAGGTCGCGCGGTAACGGGCGCGGTCACCGGACCCGGTGCGAAGCACCGTGCCGGCCTCGAACAGCCGGTCGAGCTGCTCGCGGATGGCGTCCTCGTCGCGTCCGAGGGCGGCCGCCAGCGACGTCGCCGTGCCCACCCGCTGCGCCCGCAGCTCGGTCAGCAGCAGCTCCTCGTCGGCGGCGTCGCTGCCCTCGCCCGCCGCCAGCCGCCAGGCGCCGTCGGCCGCCCGCTCGATCGTGCGGACGTAGGGTCGGACGTCGTCGACGCCGGGTGGGTCGCCGAGCCGCTGGAACAGTGCCGAGGGATCCTCGACCGGCGTCGGGTGCAGCGAGATCGCGTCCAGGTCCCCGCGCGCCGCGTACAGCCCGCGGGACAGGTCGAGCTCCTCGGCCATCATCTGCTCGTTGCCGCCGCGGCGCGCCCGCAGGTCGCGCAGCAGGTCCTCCCGATCGCGGCCGCGCAACCGCAGCAGCAGGAACGGGTCGCGGTCGATCGCGGCCCCGGCGACGGTGTGGACCCCGGCCGCGTGCTGGCACACCCGCCGTTCGGGATCACAGGAGCAACGGAAGTGCAGGTCGTCGAAGTGCGGCAGCACCGGCACGCCGACGTCGGCGAGGACCTGGGCGACCCCTTCCGGCAGCTGCCCGTCGAGCAACGCCGCGGTGAAGCGCAACTCGGACGCCAGCGCGTCCGACGCCCGGTCCCAGACGTCCTCGCCCGGAAGCTCCCAGGTGATGGTGACGTCGCAGGGCGCCGACCGGTCCTCGCGAACGGTGCCACGCACCACGCCCGGCTCCACCGTGACGTCGCTGACCGCGCCGCGGCGCGCCAGGCCCTGACCGCGCTGGACACGGCGGGCGTTGGACGCGCCGGCCGCGTCCAGCACCTCGAGCCAGCGCTGCCCCCACCACCGCCGCGCGTCGATGCCGTTCAACAGCCCACTCATGCGCGCCCGCCCGGGATGGACGTCAGCATCGGGCGGCCGGGCCCGACCGTCGCCGGCTCGTCGTCGTCCTCGTCGGCGAGGTCGGCGGTCGACAGCGACACCAGCTCGCGCAGCTCCTCGTCGTCCAACTCGGTGATCCAGGTCTCGCCGGCCTCGACGACCGCATCGGCCAGCGCCCGTTTGCGCTGCAGCAGTGTGGCGATGCGCTCCTCGATGGTGCCGGCGGTGACCAGCGTGTGGACGGTGACGGCCCGCGTCTGCCCGATGCGGTGCACACGGTCGGTGGCCTGGTCCTCGACCGCCGGGTTCCACCACCGGTCGAAGTGCATCACGTGGCTGGCACGGGTCAGGTTGAGTCCGGTCCCGCCCGCACGCAGCGACACCAGCAGGATCGGCGGCGCGTCCTCGTCCTCCTGGAACCGCTGCACCATCGCGTCGCGGCGCGGCAACGGCAGCCCACCGTGGAGGAACGGGACCTCCGGCACGCCGAGCTCCGCGGTGAGGTGGCGCACGAGCAGCTCGCCCATCTCGCGGAACTGCGTGAAGACCAGCGCGCGCTCGTCGTTGTCGACGATCTCGCCGAGGATCTCCGTGGCGCGGGCGAGCTTCCCGGAGCGGTTGGGCAGCCGCCGGTCGCCATCGGGGCCGGCCGCGTCGCGCAGGTACTGGGCGGGGTGGTTGCAGATCTGCTTGAGCGCAGTCAGCAGTGCCAGGATGCGCCCGCGGCGTTCGAAGGCCGTGTTGCCCAGGCCCCTGCCGCTGAACGCCTGGTCGATCGCGGCCTGGTACAGGCTCGCCTGCTCGCGGGTCAGCGAGCAGGCCACGGTCAGCTCCTGCTTCGGGGGCAGGTCGACCGACACCTCGGGGTCGGCCTTGCGCCGCCGGAGCACGAACGGCGCGACCAGGCGGCGCAGGCGCGTGGCGGCGTGCTCGTCGTGCCAGCGCTCGACGGGGACGGCGAAGCGCTCGTTGAACGCCCGCTGCGAGCCGAGCAGCCCCGGGTTGGTGACGTCGACGATGGCCCACAGCTCGGCGAGGCGGTTCTCGATCGGCGTACCCGTCATCGCGATACGGGCCCGCGCCGTGAGCGACCGAGCCGCCCGGGCGCCCTTGGACGCGGCGTTCTTGATCTGCTGCGCCTCGTCGAAGACCACGACGTCCCAGTCGACGTCCTCGAGCATCCCGATGTCGCGGCGCAGCAGGGCGTAGGAGGTGACCGTGACGTGGCCGGGCTTGAAGGCCCGGCGGGTCATCGCGCGTTCGGGCCCGTGATGGCGCAGGACCGGCACGTCGGGCGCGAACCGCGCCAGTTCGCGTTCCCAGTTGCCGACGACGGAGGTCGGGCAGACCACCAGGTGGGGGCGGTCCTGGGCGCGTGACGTGAGCAGGGCGATGGCCATCAGCGTCTTGCCGAGCCCCATCTCGTCGGCAAGCACGCCGCCCATGCCCAGCTCGGTCAGGCGCTGCAGCCAGGCGACGCCGCGACGCTGGTACGGGCGCAGGTCACCGTGGATGTGCTCGATGCGGGCGTCACCGGGTTCCTCGGCCTGCCGCAACCGGTCGATCAGCTCGCCCAGGGCGCCGTCGGCGACGGCGTCGACCCAGCCGAGGTCGGCCACCTTGTGCTGGCCGGAGAGGGCGGCCGCCAGCGCCTCGGTCAGCTCCAGCGAGGCGGTCTGGCCGGCGAGTTCGGCCATCCGGTCGACCTCGTCGAGGTCGACCCGGACCCAGCTGCCACGCCAGCGGACCAGAGGTTGCTTGAGCGCGACGATCTCCGCGAACTCGTCCGCGCTGAGCGTGTCGTCGCCGAGGGCCACCTCGTAGCGCAGGTCGGCGATGGACGACAGGCCCAGGGGGTCGGCGCCCTCGACGCGTGGGGCGAGGTCGGTGCTGCGGCCGATCCGGATGCGCAGGCGCAGCCGCTGCTCGCCGGCGTCGCGGAGCTCCGGCGGCACCTCGACGCCGATGCCGCCGGCGGCCAGGGCGTCAGCCCCCTCGCTGAGCAGCGTGGCGACCTCGCGGGCCCGCAGGTCGAGCCCGACCGGGCGGGACTCCGACAGGCTGCGGTCGATCGGCGCGAACAGCCGTGCGGCCGTCGACAGGCCGCGGACCAGCGTCGCCTCCGGATCCGGCAGGCGCCGCCCGGCCAGCTCCAGGCCGGCGCCGGCACCGTTCCAGACGTTCGCGGCATCCAGCCGCGCGGTGGGGTCCGCGGTCGACTGCAACAGGTAGTGCAGCCGCCAGGTCGCCTCGGTCGCGGCCAGCCGCGCGGACAGGTCGTCGCCGCCGTCGTCGCCGATGACCGGCGGCTCCAGGCGCACGGCCAGCCGGGCGACCGCCTCGCGGTCCGACCCGAGCAGTGGACCGGCCCACTCCTCCAGTTCGTCGGCGACCTCGTCGGCCGGGACGCGCAGGTGCGCGACGGTCGGGTCGCTGCCGGCCAGCGCGTCGGCCCACATCTCCTGCCACGGGCGCCGGGGGCCGCGCCGGCGGGGATCGAGCTCCGGGCGCCGGCCCTCACGGGCGCAGGCGTCGGCGACGGCGTCGAGGAACGCGCCGACCATCTCGGCCGGACGCCACAGCTGTCCGGAGGGGCGGCGCACCGCATGGGCCGCCACGGGCAGCGCCGCGGCCAGCTGGGACACGCGCGTGTCGGACGGCGCCGCGACCCGCCAGGACGCGATGCCCGAGCTCGGGTGGTCACCGGCCCGGAACACCGGCAGCAGCCGCCCGGCGGCGACCAACTCCAGCGCCAGCTTGGCCGCGACGCTCCAGGCGAGCACCGCCGGCGCCGGCCGGGACCAGGCCGGCCAGTCCGGACCCGGGGGCATCGCCGCCAGCCGGCGCACGGCCGGCAGCAGCGGGACGAGCCGGGCCGGCCGCTCGCACGGCCGCACGCCGCCGTCCGCGAGATCGACCGTGGCCAGCGTGCCGGTCTCGCCCTCGGGCAGGTCGAGCGCGCGGACGGCGTGCAGCAACGTCTGCTCGTCCGTGTCATCCCCGCCGTCGATCGGCGCGAGCCACAGCGCGAAGGAGCCGCCGGCGGGGACCAGTGAGCCGGGCACGAACGTGAGCTGCGCGCGCTCGGCCAAACGTGACTCCTCGACGGCAGACGGCCCACGAGCGTAGACGGTTCGGAGCCGGCCGGCCGTCCGGCGTCTCGCCGTGCGGACGCGGTGGGGCAGGACGCCGGTCGTCGGGAAGGAATGCGGCCCTTGGAACGTTGTACGTAGCTGGAGACCGTCCGATCCCGTCCGGGCGGTCACTCCTGCATGGATGACGACAAGCCCGCGGGCTCGTTCCCTACGAACCACGGGGAAACGACCGCAGGCAGACCTCTCCCGACCCCCCGCCACGGAGGTGACCGTGACCGACTCCACCCAGACCACGGCCACGACGGACAAGCCCGGAACCACGCTCACGGCCGACACCGACGGCCTGGTCATCGAATGGCTCGAGACCGAGTTCCCCGGGTGGCAGTTCTCCGTGGACGAGACCTCGACCTGGGAGGGTGACCTCAAGCCGCTCTGGATCGCCAGGCGCGGCGGCCACCACCCTCAGTCCGAACTCTCCGCGGCCAAGCTGCACACCCGCCTGACCGAGTACCTGGAACGCGAGCAGCGCAAGTCGGCGCTCGCGAACTGACCGGTCGTCCGGCCACGACGACGGCGCCCGTTCCGGCGGGCGCCGTTCGCGTGTCCGGACCCGAGCGCGTCACGACGGGGACGGCCGGGCGTTGGGCTCGCCGACGCTCGCGTCCCGAGCCGGGCGGACACCTGCCGCCGCTAGGGTGATCCCGTGAACCTTCTCGACGTCCTGCTGGTGCTGCTGGTCCTGGTCGCCATCGGCGGGGGCCTGCGCCTCGGCTTCGTCGCGCGCGCCGCTTCGTGGATCGGGCTGGCGGTCGGCGTGGCCCTGGCGATGTGGACCGTCCCCACCTCGCTGGCCTTCGTCGAGGGTGGTGAGCCCGGACTGCGTCTGTTCGTCGGCCTGGTGGTGCTCGCCATCACGGTGACCGTGGTCGCCTCGCTGTTCCAGGCCGTTGGTCTGCGGGCCCGCCGCTCGATCGCCGCGACGCCGCTGTCCGGACTCGACCGGGCCGTCGGCGCCGTGGCGGGCGCCTTCGCCATGGTCGCCGTGGTGTGGTTCCTGCTGCCGGCCGCCGCCCAGGTCCCCGGCGAGGTGTCGCGCCAGGTGCGCACGTCCATGCTGGCGGCCACGATCGAGCGCTCCACGCCCGAGCCGCCGGACGCGGTCCGTGCCCTGCGCAATCTCGTCGACAACAGTCGCTTCCCGGAGGTCTTCGCCGACCTGCAGCCGGCCCCGGTCACGGGGCCGCCGCCGGAGGAGATCCCCGTCCCCCAGGACATCGTGGACCGGGCGACGGCCGCCACCGTCAACGTCGAGGCGGACGGGTGCAACCGCCGCTACGAGGGTTCGGGCTTCGCCATCGCGAGCGACACCGTCGTGACGAACGCCCACGTGGTCGCCGGCGCCGAGGACGTGCAGGTCAAGCGGCCCGACGGCGAGATCCGCGCCGCCACGGTCGTCGTCTTCGACCCGGACCGGGACCTCGCCGTCCTCGAGGTGCCCGACCTCGGCCAGGAGGCGCTGGAGACCACGCCGGGCGAGGTCGGCTCGGACGGGGCCGTGATCGGCTACCCCGGCGGGCAGGACACCCCCCGCGTCGCGCCGACCCGGATCGACGACCAACGCACCGCCGTCGGACGCGACATCTACGGCCGCGAGCGCACCGAACGCCAGGTGCTCTTCCTCTCGTCCGCCCTCCAGCAGGGCGACTCCGGCTCGCCGGTGATCGACGTCGAGGGCCGCGTCAACGGGGTCGTGTTCGCCATCAGCCCGGACAACCCGACCGTGGCGTTCGCGCTCGACCTCGGTGAACTCGAGGCCGTCCTGGACGCCCCGCGCGACCCCGGCGCCACGGGTCCCTGCATCTGACGCCGCCGTAGCGGGCGCGGTGGTGTCACACCCCGCCCGTAGCGTGCGACCGATCGCGCCGATCGCGCCGATCGCGCGGATCGCGACGACGTCGAGGCAGGAGTACGGGTATGGACCTGGTCTTCGCCGTGCTGGTGTGGGCTGCCGTGTTCGGCGTGGCGGCCGGACTGCTCCGCGGCCCGGCACCGGCCCGACGGCCGCCCCGCCATGGCGTCAACCGACCGTCCGGCGGACGAACCCGCGCACGCCGGCCCACAGCAGCGCCAGCGTCGCCGCCCACAGCGCGGCCAGGACGACCGGCGCGGGCATCGTCTCCACGCTCGGCGTCAACGCGGCGCGGAGCCCCTCGCTGACGTACACCAGCGGGTTCAGCAGGACCACGACCTGCAGCCAGCGCACCGCGTCCAGGGCCGCCCCGGGGTAGTACACGGCCCGAGGAAGGTCAGGGGCAGGACGACGAGGGAGAACATCAGCCCGATCTGACGCGGGTTCACCCGTGTGCCCAGCGTCAGCCCGAGCGCGCCCGACAGCAGCGCGGACTGCACCGCGACGACCAGCGTCAGCGGGTGCTCCAGCGCCAGCGCCACCTCCCCCGCCGGCACCACGGCGACCAGCGGCAGCACGACCATCCCGGCCAGCAGGCTCTGCCCGGCGCCGAACAGCATGAAGGCACCCAACTCGAGGCGGACCACGCGCAGGTCGCGCAGCAGCAGGCCGTGCACCGTGGCGAGCGTCACGCGCCAGCCCGCCGCGGCCGTGGACACCTCACTCACGCAGCAGGCCCCTTCCGGTCAGCGCGATGAACGCGCCCTCCAGCGTCGAGCGGCTGACGCTGACGTCGGTGAGCCCGTCGGCGGCGAGGCCGGCCACCAGCGTCCCCACCAGCCCCTCCCGGTCCGCCGCTCGCACCCGCACGCCACCGTCGATGTGTTCGGCGCCGAGGGCGGGGCGCCCGCCGGTCGGGGCTCGCCGTCCGGTTTCGTCCCCGGGAGCGCTCCGTACCGGTGCACACGACCGCGGCGCGACCCCCCTTCCGGCGGCCGTGGCGGGCGGCCGGCCGCACGCCGGGTGGTCTACGGTTGCCCCATGAGCCGCAAGATCGCCACCGCCGACCGCGTCGACCGCGACGCGCTCCTCGACTTCGTCCGTCCGCGCCACAAGGTCGTGCTGACGACCTTCCGCGCCGACGGCGGACTGCAGTCCTCACCGGTCACGGCCGGTGTCGACGGCGACGGGCGCCTGGTCGTCGCCACCTACCCGCAGCGCGCCAAGACGCGCAACCTGCGCCGCGACCCGCGGGCCAGTGCCGTCGTGCTGTCCGACGACTGGGACGGTCCGTGGGTCCAGCTCGACGGGCACGCGGAGGTGCTGGACGTCCCCGAGGCCGTCGAGCCGCTGGTCGAGTACTTCCGCGTCATCTCCGGCGAGCACCCCGACTGGGACGAGTACCGGCGGGCGATGGTGGACCAGGGCAAGAGCCTGCTGGGAATGACGATCGAACGCTGGGGCCCGATCGCCACCGGCGGCTTCCCACCCGAGCTCGCCTGAGCGGGCCCGTCCACGCCGAGGCTCCCGTGGCACTGCGCATCGCCCTGCTGCTCTTCGACGGCTGCGACCTGCTGGACGTCGGCGGCCCCTACGAAGTGCTGCTGACCGCCAACCGGCTTGCCGAGCGGGACGGACGGGAGGTCCCCTTCGACGTCGTCACCGTCGCGCCCGACGAGCGGCCGTTGGCGGCCTACGGCGGGCTCGGCCTGCGCGCCGACGCGACCGTCGACGCGGTCGACGATCTCGACGTGGTGATCGTGCCCGGCCTGATCGACGTGCCCCGCGCGCTGCAGGACGGCGGCCTGCTCGCAGCCGTCGCCGGGCTCGTCCGCCGCAGCGCGGTCACCAGTTCGGTCTGCACGGGTGCGTTCCTGCTCGCCGAGGTCGGCGTACTGGCAGGCCGCGCGGCGACGACCCACCACGAGGACGCGGCCGACCTGGCCGCGCGCGACGACGTCGGCGAGGTCGTCACGGGCCGGCGCTGGGTCGACACGGGTGACGTCGTCACCGGCGGCGGGCTGTCCAGCGGGCTGGCGCTGGGACTGCACCTCGTCGACCGGTTCGTCGGCCGTGACCTGGCCCTGGCGACGGCCCGGCAGCTCGAGCACCCGTGGGATCCCGAGGGACGCGACCAGGTCTCCGCCCCATGACCCCGCCCCTCAGCGAGCGCCTCTACCAGCGGCTCGTCGGGACGGACGACGGCGCGGCCGGCGGGCTGGACCAGGAGGTCGCCGCCGCGGTTCCCCGCAACGCCACCCGGCAGGTGGGTGCGCTGGCACTGCAGAGCGCCGGTGATCTCGTGGTCGACGCGAAGACCGTGCTGGCCTGGCTGTTGGCGGCCGTCGGGGCTCCGACGGCCGTCGCCGGCCTGCTCGTGCCGGTCCGGGAGTCCGGGTCGATGCTGCCCCAGGCGGCACTGGTGCCATGGCTACGGCGCAAGCCCGTGCGCAAGTGGGTGTGGGTCGCGGGCGCGGTCGGGCAGTTCGCCGCCGTGACGGTGATGGCCCTGCTGGCGGCGACGGCGACCGGCGCGACGGCCGGCTGGGGCATCCTGGCCGCGCTCGCGGGGTTCGCCCTGGCCCGCTCGTTGACGTCGCTCGCCTCCAAGGACGTCCTGGGGCGGACCATCCCGCCCGGGCAGCGTGGCCAGATCAACGGGTGGGCGTCGGTGGCCTCGGGGGTGGTGGCGATCACCCTCGGGCTCGCGCTGCGCGTGTTCGGCGGCGACGAGACCGACCCGGTCGCGTTGGCGTGGCTGATCGGGGTCGGGGGGCTCACGTGGCTGCTCGCCGCGGCCGTGTTCGCCGGCGTCGTCGAGCGGCCCGAGCCGGACCCGGCCGACGACGCCCCCGGCGCGGTCGCGACCGCCGTCCGACTGCTGCGCGACGATCGGCCGTTCCGCCACTTCGTCGTCGCACGCACCCTGCTGCTGGTGTCGGCGCTCACCCCGCCGTTCGTGGTCACGCTGGCCGGCCAGCAGGGCGGCGCGGGTCTGGCCGGGCTGGGGCCATTCGTGCTCGGCAGCGGGATCGCGTCGCTGATCGGTGGGCGGCTGTGGGGCCGGGCGTCGGACCGCTCCAGCCGCCTGGTGATGGTGGCGGCAGCGGTGATCGCGACCGGCATCACGCTGACCTTCCTCGCCGTCCTGCAGGTCGACGCGCTGCGTGAGGCCGCGTGGTTGTACCCGACGACCTACCTGCTGCTCGCGATCGCCCACACCGGCACACGCATCGGCCGGAAGACCTACGTGGTGGACCTGGCCAGCGGCAACCAACGCACCGAGTACGTCGCGGTGTCCAACGCCGCGATGGGACTGCTGCTGCTGGTCACGGGCGCGGTCAGTTCCGCGGTGGCGACGCAGGGCCCGCAGGCGGCGCTGCTGTTCCTCGCCGTGCTGGGTCTGGTGGCCGTCCCGGTGGGGCTGCGTCTCCCGGAGGTCAGCGGCGAACGCGCCGCGGCCGGCTGACGCCCGCGGGCGCCGGCCGTCGGCCGCGTCAGGTCCCCGCCTGGGTGCCGGCGTGCGACAGCGTGCGCCGGACGAGGAGGACACCGGCGGCAGCGGCGGCCAGACCGCCGGCGACCATCGCCCACGCCGCGAGGTACGACACCCGGCCGGCGAGCGTGCCGAAGGCCAGCGGCCCGAGTGCTCCCCCGAGCCCGAGGCCGCTGAGCACCACACCCGCGGCCGTCGCCGGCGCGGCCGGATTGGCCCGCACGGCCGCGAGGAACGCCAGCCCGGTCCAGCCCCAGCCGCCACCGAGGACCAGCACGGCGGCCAGCACCGAGACCGCCGGGACCACGGACAGCCCCAGCACGACGGCGGCCAGGCAACCCGTCACGCAGAGCACCAGCACGGCCCGCATGGGGTCCGTCCCCGGCAGGTCCGCCCAGCGGCCGGCACCGATCCGGACGACGATGCTCGCCACGCTCGCGACCGCCAGGACCAGCCCGGCGACCGTCGGCGTCAGGCCCTGGGCCAGCAGGCCGGGAACCAGGAACGTGGCCGCGGCCGTGGCCGCACCGGCGCCCAGGCCGACCCCGACGGCGAAGCCGAGGGTGGCCGACGAGACGCGCGGCCTGCTCGCGCCGGTCGCGGGCGGATCGGCGGTCGCATCGGCGACCGCTTCGGCGACCCGCGCGTCGACCGCCTGCGCGTCGCCGACCGGTGCGTCGGCGGCGCCTGTGTCGGGGACCGGTGCGTCGGTCCTCGACGTGCCCACCGGCCGCCGATCGACGCCGCGCAGCAGGACCAGCACGACGGCGGCCACCACCGCGCCACCGAGGAACGCCGGCCGCCACCCGAGCGGCGCTGCGATCACGGGGACCGCGACACCGGCGAACAGCGACGCCGCCGGCACGCTGGCCTCCTTGAGCCCGAAGGCCTGGCCGTGCTGGCCCGCGGTCAGACGGTCCGCGAAGGCGCGGGCCGCGCCGGTGTCGACCAGCCCCACCGAGACGCCCACGAGCGACAGCGGCAGGACCAGCGTCAGCCACGTCCGCGCGAACGCCGCGACGGCCACGGCGACGAGCCCGGCCAGCACCACCCCGGTCCGCAACGTCGGTCCTGCCCCGACCCGTTCGCTCAGCCGTCCGGCCGGGGTCGCGGCCGCGGCGGCGACGAGGAACACGACGGTGATGATGGCACCGATCGCGGCCTCGCCGAGGCCGAGCTCCTGCCGGATGTTCTCGCTCAGGGCCCCGAGCAGGAAGATCGGCACCATCGCCGTCGTCAGGGCCGCCGCGGCCGGCCCGACCGTCCGAACCACGCGCTGCCCTCCTCACGACCGCCGAGCGCCGGACAGCATCGCACAGCCCGCACACGCGGCCCTCACCGCCGGGCGCGGGATCAGCCGGCCGAGGCGGTCGCGCGCCGGTAGCGCTCCCCGCGGTCGGTGGTGGTCCGCTCCCAGCGCCCGGACAGGCTGGCCGTCGAGGCGAGCCGGACCTCGCCCCGCCAGCGGTACGTGGTGGGCCAACGCCGGAAGGTCGGCAGCAACCGGGTCACCGCCCGCAGCAGCGGCGGCAGCCCCGAGGGCGGGCGCCACGGCTCGGTGACGTCGAGCCCGAGGGAGATTCGCTCCCCTGCCCGGGTCGCCTGCCACACGCCGCCCGTCATCGCGTTCCCGTCGACCGCGACCTCCCACGCACCGGTGACCGTCCGGCCCTCGGGAAGGCTTTCGAGGGCCGGTAGCGCGGGATCGAGCACGAACGTGGCGGCGTGTCCACTGGCCTCGGCGCGGACACCGGCGATCCCGTGCCCGCCGGTAGCGAGCACGACCGGCCCGGGATCCGCCACGTCGACCGGCGTGAGCGCCCGGTCGCCGGTTCGACAGACCGTCGCCACGACCAGCGGCGCGGCGGCCTTGACGAGGTGACGCCGGTGCAGGCCGGCACCCGGGAGGATCCCGGTGGAAACCTCGCGTCCGTCGATGTGGATCCGCGGCGGCTGCGACGTCCGACGCAGCAGGTCGAAGCCGTGCAGGACGACCAGCAGCAAGGAGGCGGGTGCGTCGATGCCGGCCCCGACCGGCGCGAGCAGCACACCGCTCCGCCGGGGGCCGGCCTCGCGGTCGTCGAGCACGATCTCGATCTCGCGCCCCTCCCGGTCGAGGAAGCGCACCTCGGCACGGACCCCGTCGGGTCCGACCTCGAGCACGTCCGCGTCGAAGACGGTCTCCACCCAGGCGCCGGTGCCGCCCCCGATGTGGTAGGTCGCGCGATCCAGCCGCAGTTCCGGCGCCGCGTAGTAGTCCGTGCGGCGGTCCTCGCGTCGCGAGAGGAACGCCAGCAGCCCGCGGCCGTGCACGTCGTCGTCGAACCACTGCAGTTCGAGCCCGTCGTAGACCGGGTGGTCGGCCAGCTCGCAGTTCATGAACCGCGCGACACGGTCGACCCCGACGTCGAACGGGCACAGCAGGGCCGGAGCGTCGACGTCACCGGCCGTCGGGGTGCCCGTCGCAGGGGTCGACGCGAGCCGTCGTCCGGTCACCATCACCACGCCTCCGGCAGGACCGACACACCGAGGGTCCACGGTGTGCCGGTCACGGGCCAGGGCCCGACGGCCCGTCGCGCCCGCCGAAGGACCGAGCGACGCGAACGATCCGGCACCGATCGCGCGCTTGGCGTAACGGAGCGGTGCACGCGTGACTCAGCCCCGGGGACGGCGAGGCAACCTCGATGTCGAGGCGGAGACGCTTGGTCGAGCCAGCGAGGCACCGGTGCGCCGCTGGCCGACCGTGCGTCGCTCGTTCGACCCAGTGCCGACGGTTCGACGCGGGGTCCGTCCCGGCGGTCGGCATGCTCGAAACCTGGCCATTGTCAGGGAATGGGCGTTCGCGCCGTCAGCCCGGGCCGTCGGCATGCTCGAAACCTGGCCATGCTCAGGGAGTGGGCGGCCGCCGGTCCGCCCCGGACGTCGGCACGCCGGAAACCGCCGTGTGTGCACGGTGCCGGCGCACGATGGACCGACGCCGTGATTCCACGGCTGGCCGAGGTGAGCCCATCGAGGCGGCTGGCGAACTCAGGCGGTGTCGAGGCCGGCGCGGACGCGGAGCAACTGCGCGAAACCGGTGGGGTCCTGCACCGTCACGGTCATGCCCGTGTGCCGCAGGACGCGGTGTCCGGCGAGGGCGCCGACCGGCTCGTCGAACTGCACGCAGACCCCGGTCCGGGCGTTCGTACCGAACGTCACCCCCCGGTCGGCCAGCGAGAGGTGCGGACCGATCACCTTGAGCGGCGTGAACGGCCCGGTGACCGTGACGTCGCGGATGTTGTCCACCGTCGTGTCCAGCAGCCACGGCCCGAACCTGGCTCGGAGCACCCCCGCACCGACCACGACCTGGGCCGTGGCCGGCGTGACGCCGAGCAGCCGGAGCAGCGGCCGGTAGCGCCCGTCGAAGTCGAACTCGAACGCCTGCATCGTGCCCTGCTCGACCATCATCTCACCCTCGCGCCGCGGACCGCACGGGTCGGGGGTACCGCGTGGCGCGGCGACGTGTGGGCGTCGCACCCCGTCCCGATGGCTGCCCGGCCCGTCGCCGGTACGCTTGGCCGACTCCGTGCGCGCTCACCTTCCGCCGCGCCGGTGGCTCCTCCCGCTTCCCTCGAACACTCGGGTTCCTCTGTGGCTGTCCGTTCCGACCTGCGCAACGTCGCGATCATCGCCCACGTCGACCACGGCAAGACCACGCTGGTCGACGCCATGCTGTGGCAGTCGGGCGCGTTCCGGGAGAACCAGGACGTCGGCGAACGTGTCATGGACTCCAACGACATCGAGCGCGAGCGCGGCATCACCATCCTCGCCAAGAACACGGCCATCTCGCTGCCCGGCCTCGACGACGCGCCCCCGACGGTCGTCAACGTGGTCGACACCCCGGGCCACGCCGACTTCGGCGGCGAGGTCGAGCGCGCGCTGACGATGGTCGACGGCGCCCTGCTGCTGGTCGACGCGTCCGAGGGCCCGCTGCCCCAGACCCGGTTCGTGCTGCGCAAGGCGCTGGCCAGCAAGCTGCCGGTCATCGTCGTGGTGAACAAGATCGACCGGCCCGACGCGCGGATCGACGAGGTCGTCGAAGAGACCCTGGACCTGCTCATCGACCTCGGCGCCGACGACGACCAGATCGACCTGCCGGTCCTGTACACCAACGCCAAGGACGGCACCGCCACCCTGGACCTCGACACCCCGGGCACGGACCTCAAGCCGCTGTTCCGGACCATCCTCGACCACGTCCCGGCACCAACCTACGACGCCGACCATCCCTTCCAGGCGCTGGTCACCAACCTCGACTCGTCCAAGTACGTCGGGCGCCTCGCGTTGTGCCGCATCCAGCACGGGACCGTCAGGCGGGGGCAGACCGTTGCGTGGTGCCGGGCCGACGGGACCGTCGAGAACGTCAAGCTCAGCGAGCTCTACCTCACCGAGGCCCTCGACCGCGTCCCGGCCGAGGAAGCCGGCCCCGGCGACCTGATCGCCGTCGCCGGCATCGCCGAGGTGACCATCGGCGAGACACTGGCCGACGCCGACGACCCGCGCCCGCTGCCCGTCATCACGGTGGACGAGCCGAGCCTCGGCATGACGCTCGGCGTCAACACCTCGCCGTTGGCGGGCCGCAGCGGGAACAAGCTCACCGCCCGGCTCATCGAGAGTCGGCTGCAACAGGAACTGATCGGCAACGTCTCGCTGCGGGTGCTGCCCACCGAGCGCCCGGACACGTGGGAGGTCCAGGGCCGGGGAGAATTGCAGCTCGCCATCCTCGTCGAGAACCTGCGTCGCGAGGGGTTCGAGCTGACCGTCGGCAAGCCGCGGGTGGTGACACGGGAGGTCGACGGCGTGGTGCAGGAGCCGTTCGAACACCTCTCGATCGACGTCCCCGAGGACTACGTCGGCGTCGTCACCCAGCTGCTCGGGCTGCGCAAGGGCCGCATGGAGCAGATGATCAACCACGCCACCGGCTGGGTGCGCCTCGAGTACCGGGTGCCGGCCCGCGGCCTGATCGGCTTCCGCACCGAGTTCCTCACGGAGACGCGCGGCACCGGCATCCTGCACCACGTCTTCGACGGCTACGAGCCGTGGCAGGGCGAGATCAAGACCCGCCCCAACGGCTCGCTGGTCGCCGACCGCCAGGGCCAGGCGACCCAGTTCGCGCTGCTGAACCTGCAGGAGCGCGGCCAGCTGTTCATCGGCCCGGGCGTCGAGGTGTACGAGGGCATGATCGTGGGCGAGAACGCCCGCAGCGAGGACATGGACATCAACCCCGCCAAGGAGAAGAAGCTCACCAACGTGCGCTCCTCCACCGGCGACGAACTCGTCCGCCTCGCCCCGCCGCGACTGCTGTCGCTGGACCAGGCCCTGGAGTTCATCCGGGAGGACGAGGCCGTCGAGGTCACCCCGGACGCGGTGCGGCTGCGCAAGGTCGAGCTCAGCGCCACCGTCCGCGGCCGCCAGGCCAAGCGCGCCAAGCACGGTGCCGCGCCGGCCTGAGGCGGCTCGAGGCGGCCTGAGCGCCGCCGGCGACGACCGGTCGTCCCTGCCCGTTCCCCTCCCGCCTGACTAGCCTCTGCGGAAGACGTCCACGGGAGGGGCGGCAATGGTCGAGGTGTCCGCACCGGTCGTGACCACGATGGTGCTCTACCTGGCCGGCATGATCGGCGTCGGCGTCTGGATGTTCCGCCGCACCAACGACCTCGGCGACTACGTGCTGGGTGGACGGTCGCTCGGGACCGTGCCGGCGGCGTTGTCGGCGCAGGCGTCGGACATGAGCGGCTGGCTGCTGCTCGGCCTGCCCGGGGCGATCTACGCCGCCGGGCTGGGCGAGGCCTGGATCGGCATCGGGCTGCTGATCGGCACCTACCTCAACTGGCTGCTGGTCGCGGGCCGCCTGCGGACCTTCACCGAGCACGCCGACGACGCCCTGACGCTGTCCGCCTACTTCGAGGCACGCTTCGAGGACCGCACCCGGCTGCTGCGGATCACCTCGGCGCTCGTGACGATCGTGTTCTTCGCGATCTACGTCTCCTCGGGGCTCGTCGCCGGCGGACTGCTGTTCGAGATGGTCTTCGGCTTCGAGCCGGACAACGCGATGGTCGTCAGCGCGCTCGTGATCGTCGCCTACACGCTGCTCGGCGGCTTCCTCGCCGTCAGCTACACCGACGCGTTCCAGGGCTCGCTGATGCTCGTCGCCCTGGTCGCGGTCCCGATCATCGGGGTCGTCGCCGACGGCGGCTTCGGGCAGATGACCGCGACCGTGCGCGCCGAGACGCCCGACCTGCTCGACCTGCTCGGGTCGGCGCAGTTCACCGGTGACGGCTGGGACGCGGGCGGGGCGCTGGGCGCCGTCGCGATCGTGTCCGGCCTGGCGTGGGGGCTCGGCTACTTCGGCCAACCGCACATCCTGGCCCGCTTCATGGGAATCCGCGACGCCGCCCTGGTCCCCGTGGCCCGCCGGATCGGCACCGCGTGGGTCACGATCTGCCTCGCGGGCGCCGTGCTCGTCGGCATCAGCGGCATCGCGTACTTCGACACGCCCCTCGACAACGAGGAGACCGTCTTCCTCGGGCTCATCTCGGAGACGATGCCGGCCTGGATCGCCGGGATCCTGCTGACCGCGGTGCTGGCCGCCATCATGTCGACCGCCGACTCGCAGCTGCTGGTCAGCTCCTCGGCGCTGACCGAGGACGTCTACCGGGCGCTGCTGCACCGCGACGCACCGGCCCGGACGCTGCTGTGGGTCGGTCGGCTCACGACCGTCGGCGTCGCCGTCGTCGCGCTGTGGCTGGCGTTGCGGGGCGGCACGGTCCTCGACCTCGTTGCCTACGCCTGGGCCGGCTTCGGGGCGGCCTTCGGCGTCCCACTGCTGCTGTCGCTGTACTGGCGCCGCATGACCGGTGCCGGCGCCCTCGCGGGCATGATCGCCGGGGCGGTCACCGTCGTGCTGTGGAACAACGTCGTCGACAGCGACCTGTACGAGATCGTGCCGGGCGTGCTCGCGTCGCTCGTGGCCTGCCTGGCGTTCAGCACCGTCGGCACGCCCCCGAAGCGCGACCTGGTCGACCAGTTCGCCGCCGCCGGCCGGGACACGACCGGCGCCGCCGGGACGGGATGAGACCGGCCGGCCACCGCCGCGTCCCCGACCGCGTGCCCATCGCACGCGACGTGCCCGAGCCCGTCGCGGCTGCTTCGATCACCCCAGCAGTGCGGCGCGCGCACCGCGGCCGATCCCGCACGCGCAGGCCGAGGTTCGACGATCGCCCGACCGACGTACCGTCGGGGGCGAGGAGGAGACGAGGATGCTGCGTTGGCTGCTGCTACGCGCCGCCGGGAGCCGCCGCCTGGCCGAACTGAGTGCGAGCAGTCCCGCCGCGCGGCGGGTGGTCGACCGCTACATCGCGGGCGACACCCTGGCCGCCGGACTGCGGGTCGCCCGCGAGCTGGCCGCGAGCGGGATGTCGCTCACCCTGGACCACGTCGGTGAGTACGTCACCAGCACCGAGCAGGCCGAGCAGGCCGCCCAGGTCTACCGCGACCTGCTGCGGCAGGTCACGGCCGAGGCGCTGCCGGCCGGCATCAGCGTCAAGCCGACGCAACTCGGGTTGCTGCTGGATCCCGAGCGGTGCGACAAGCTCGTCGACGACCTCGCGCAGGAGGCCGCCGAGGCGGGCGCGCACGTCACCCTCGACATGGAGGACCACACCGTCACCGAGGCGACCGTCGCGCTGGTGGAACGCGTCCACGCCGACGGCGTGACCAACGTCGGCTGCGCCATCCAGGCGGCGTTGCACCGCACCCCCGAGGACGTGCGCCGCCTGACGCGGCTGGGGGCCAGCGTGCGGCTGTGCAAGGGCGCCTACGCGGAGCCGGAGCACCTGGCCTGGCAGCGCCGTGTCGACGTGGACCGGGCCTACCTCGAGGCGGCCCGCTACCTCGTCCGCGAGGCGGACCACCCCCGTTTCGCGACCCACGACCACCGCCTGGTCGCCGCCATCAAGCGAGAGGCCGCGGCCGTCGGCCGGCCGCGTGACAGCTACGAGTTCCAGATGCTGTACGGGGTCCGCCCGGAGATGCAGCGCGCCCTCGTCGGCGATGGCTACCGCCTGTGCGTCTACGTTCCGTTCGGAACGGAATGGTTCCCCTACTTCACCCGCCGGCTCGCGGAACGACCGGCCAACCTGGCCTTCTTCCTGCGGGCCCTGACCAGTGGAGAGCAGCGATGAGCGACGGCCGCTACCGCGTCCCGGACCCGGTCAACGAACCGATCAGGGGCTATGCGCCCGGCAGTCCAGAACGCGCCTCGCTCGAGCAGCGCCTGCGCGAGCTCTCGTCCGAGCGCATCGAGGCGCCGTGCGTCATCGACGGACAGGACGTCACGACCGGCAACACGTTCGTCGCCCGGGCGCCGCACCGCCACGACCTCGAGCTCGCCGACGTGCACGCCGCCGGGCGCGACGAGGTCCAGCGCGCCATCGACGCCGCGCTGGCCGCGAAGCACGACTGGGCCCGGATGCCGTTCGAGCACCGCTGCGCGATCTTCCTGCGCGCTGCGGACCTGCTGGCCGGCCCGTGGCGCGACACGCTGAACGCTGCCACGGTCCTCAACCAGTCGAAGTCGGTGCTGCAGGCGGAGATCGACGCCGCCTGCGAGCTGATCGACTTCCTGCGCTTCAACGTCGCCTTCGCGCAGCGCGTCTACGACGAGCAGCCCAACTCCGTCGCGGGCGAGTGGAACCGCACCGACCACCGGCCGCTCGAGGGCTTCGTGCTGGCCGTGACGCCGTTCAACTTCACCGCCATCGCCGGCAACCTGCCGACCGCGCCGGCCCTGATGGGCAACACCGTCGTGTGGAAGCCGTCGGAGAAGCAGGCCGTGTCGGCGCACCACCTGATGCGGCTGTTCCAGGCGGCCGGGCTGCCCGACGGCGTCATCAACCTGGTCCATGGCGACGGCGCTCAGGCGGTCGACGTGGCGACCGCCTCGCCGCACCTCGGCGGGCTGCACTTCACCGGGTCGGCGACGGTGCTGTCCGGACTGTTCAAGAAGGTCGGCGAGCGCATCGACACCTTCCGGGCCTTCCCGCGCATCGTCGGCGAATCGGGCGGCAAGGACTTCGTGCTCGCGCACCCGTCGGCGGACGCCGAGCGGCTGGTCGTCGCGCTCGGGCGGGGCGCGTTCGAGTACCAGGGCCAGAAGTGCTCGGCCGCCTCGCGCGCCTACCTGCCGCGCAGCGTCTGGGACCGCGTCCGCGACCCGCTGGCCGACCTCGCGAGCTCGCTGACCATGGGCGACGTCGGCGAGGACCTGTCCACGTTCATGGGTGCGGTGATCGACGGCAGGGCGTGGAGCAAGCACCGTGACGCGATCGAGCAGGCGCAGGCCGGCGGCGCCGAGGTGCTGGTCGGCGGCAAGCCCGACGACACCGACGGGTGGTTCGTGCCGCCCACCGTGCTGGTCAGCGAGGACCCGCGGTCGACGACGATGACCGAGGAGCTGTTCGGCCCCATCCTGACCGTCCACGTCTATGACGACGGCGACTGGGAGGGCATCCTGCCGGAGGTCGACCAGGCGGCCGCCTACGCACTGACCGGGTCGATCTTCGCCGACGACCGGCGTGCGGTCGCCCAGGCCACCGAGGCGCTGCGCGACACGGCCGGCAACTTCTACGTCAACGACAAGCCGACCGGCTCGATCGTCGGCCGCCAGCCCTTCGGCGGCGCGCGGCGCTCCGGCACGAACGACAAGGCCGGCTCGGTGCTGAATCTGCAACGGTGGGTGTCGCCGCGGGTCATCAAGGAGACCTGGGCGGCCCCGCTGGACCACCGCTACCCGCACCAGGGCTGACCCGCTGCTCCGCCGCAGTGTCCGGACGGCGGTCCCGCCAGGCCGTCCGGACACCGCAGCGCCCGAAGGACGGGCATCGTCGCCCCGGCCGACACGTCATGCTGCTGCCTTCGCCCGAACCCGAAAGGTGGCGACGTGGCCGAGGTGGTCCGCATCATCCCGGCGTCGCGTGCGGCGGTCTTCGCCGCGCTCGCGGAACCCGGGACCTATCCGCGCTGGGTCGTCGGGGCGCAGCGGATCCGGGCGGTGGAGGGTCAGTGGCCGCTACCGGGTGCGACCTTCCACCACGTCGTCGGCGCGTTCCCGCTGCGCCTGCGTGACTCGACCACGGTCGTGGACGCGGCGGACGACGAGCGGCTGGTGCTGGAGGCACGCGCCCGCCCCGTCGGCCGCGCCCGCGTCGAGCTGCACCTCGAGGAGGTCCCCGGCGGCACGCGGGTCCGCATGAACGAGTACCCGATCTCCGGGCCGACCCGGTTCGTGCCCGAGGCGTTCCTGGCGCCCTCCATACGGCAGCGCAACGAGCTGTCGCTGGAACGGCTGGAAGGGCTGGTCACCGAGACCGGCTGACCAGATTCACCGCACGAGCGCGGCGACCCCCCAGATCAGGATCATGGTGACGCCGACGACCAGTTCGACGAGCACCCCGATGCCGTAGGCGCGCACCACGCCGAGCACGGAGCGCCACGCCCGGTCCCAGCCGCCCAGGCGCTGCTGCTCGGAGACGAGCAGCCCGAGGGCACCACCGATCAGGAAGCCGACGACCGGGATCGCGAAGAAGCCGACGATCGCACCCGCGGCGGCGATCCCCAGCGATCGCATCGGCACGCCGCCACGCCGCCCGTGCCGCGCCGGCAGCCAGATCGTCGCGCCGGTGCCCACCGCGAACAGCACGGTCAGCGCCGCGGCGATCGTCCAGCCGGCGGCATCGGTCGCCACGAACAGCGTCGTCGCCACACCGGCGAGCCACACCAGCAGCAGGCCCGGCAGGACCGGCACGATGACGCCCACGAGGCCGACCAGCATCACGAGCAGCGCCAGTACGGCGACGACCGGATCCATCCCTCACCCCTGCGGTGCGGGCCGCCGCCACGTCGACGGCCGGTCCCGACGCTAGGCGCTGACGCCGGTCACCTCGCAACTCGCGCTGTCGACGCCCGCGGCGACGCGGCCGTGATCATGGTGGGCCGGGCGGGGCTCGAACCCGCGACCAAACGATTATGAGTCGTCTGCTCTGACCGACTGAGCTACCGGCCCCGAACCCCACAGGGTAGTCGCCGGCTGCGCGGCGCCCGTCGCCGCGGCCACACGGACACTGGCGCCAGCCGCGTCCACCGGTACGGTTGCGCCTACAACTTCCTTCCCGCCGCCAGGCTTTCCCGCCGCCATCGGGTGCCTCGTTCTCGCAGGAGGACCGTCGTGTCGACCGTCCAGCCCCTCGGCCTGCACCACGTCACCGCCATCGCGTCGGACCCCCAGCGCAACCTCGACTTCTGGTTCACCGTGCTCGGCCAGCGTCTGATCAAGCAGACCGTCAACTTCGACGCCCCCGACGTCTACCACCTCTACTACGGCAACGAGGCCGGCCAGCCCGGCACGGTCATGACGTTCTTCCCGTGGCCCGGCACGCCGCAGGGCCGTCGCGGGGCGGGGCAGGCCACCATCACCTCGTTCTCGATCCCGGAGCAGTCGCTCGGCTGGTGGAAGACCCACCTCGGTGCGCTGGGTGTCGAGGTGGTCGACGTCCAGACCCGCTTCGAGGAGGACGCACTGCGCTTCCACGACCCCGACGGACTGCTCGTGGAACTGGTCGCGCACGAGGGCGGCGTGGGCGAGCCGTGGGACGGCGGGCCCATCCCCGTCGAGCATGCCATCCGGGGCTTCCATTCGGTCACGCTCACGCAGCGCTCGCTGGACGGCACGGGTGGCATGTTCGCCGACCTGCTCAACTTCGGGACCAGCCACGAGGCCGGCGACCGCGTCCGCTTCGAGGTCGGCGCCGGCGGCCCGGGCCGCTGCCTCGACGTCCTGATCGACCCGAAGGCGCAGCCCGGCCTGGTCGCCAACGGCACGGTGCACCACATCGCCTGGCGCGCCCCCGACGACCCGACCCAGCAGGACTGGCGCAGCCAGATCGTGGAGTCGGGCACGCCGGTCACCGACATCCTCGACCGCCAGTACTTCCACTCGATCTACTTCCGCGAGCCCGGAGGCGTGCTGCTGGAGATCGCCACCGACGAGCCCGGGTTCACCAAGGACGAACCGCTGCTGGAGCTCGGCCGGACGCTGCGGCTCCCGCCGTGGCTGGAGCCGAACCGCGAGGCGATCGAGGCCAACCTGCCGACGCTGAAGCTCCCGGAGTCGTGACCGTGGCGATCGGCGTCGACCACCACGTCCACCTCCACGAGCCGGGCACCGGGGACGACCCGCTCACCCTGGTCCTGCTGCACGGCACCGGCGCGGACGAACGCGACCTGCTGCCGCTGGGACGGTTCCTCGCCCCGGGCGTCACCCTGCTCTCACCGCGCGGCAACGTCGCCGAACACGGCATGAACCGCTTCTTCGCCCGCCACGCCGAGGGCGTGTTCGACCGCGACGACCTCGTCCGCCGCACGCACGAACTCGCCGACTGGCTCCAGGCCGCCGTCGACCACTACCACCTCGACCCCACCCGACTGGTCGCCGCCGGGTTCTCCAACGGCGCCAACATCGCGGCCTGGCTGCTGCTGCTACGCCCCGAGGTGCTGCGCGGCGCGGCGCTGTTCGCCCCCATGCTGCCCTTCGAGCCCGACCAGCCGGGCGAGCTGTCAGCGGTCGCCGTGCATCTCTCGGCCGGCCGCCGCGACCCGATCTGCCCGCCGGAGCAGGCCGAGCGGTTGGCACAGCTGCTCAGCGAACGGGGCGCCGCCGTCGAGCTGAGCTGGCACGACGGCGGTCACGAGCTCCCACGCACGCAGGCCGAGGCCACCCGCGCATGGCTCGAGCGGCTCCGCGGCGCGACGGCCTCGGACCCCGGCCACGTGGCCTGAGCGTTCCCGCGGGAACGTCAGGGGGTCGGCGCCTGCCCCATCGGCGCCGTGATGGCGGTCAGCGTGCCCGACGCCTGCAGGTCGCCGGCCCTGGCACCGGTCACGAAGACCGCCAGGCGGTAGGTCTGCTGCCGTCCGGTCGGCACCTGCAGTGTCCAGTCGACGGGCACGGAGATGGAGCTCTTGCCCGGACCCGACCCGCTCGCCGGCGCGCCCGGCTGGCCGGAGAGCACCGCGTAGGACGACGGGCCGTGGCGGTCGTTGGGGCCCAACACGTAGGCCTCCACCTCGCACGGGCAACCAGCGACCACGCCGTCGCCGTACACCGAAACCGATCCCTGCAGGGTCACGTAGCCGCTGCCGCTGCCGCGCTCCCCGGTCGTCTCCACGTCGACGACCGCGGCGACGCCGCTGACCCCGTTGTAGCCGCTGCGCGCGGCCGCCAGCGTGGTGGCGCTGTTCTGGCTGTCCGCGGTGATCTTGGGCAAGCCTCGGTCGAGGAACGTCGCCATCTGCCCGCGGCGGACGAAGCTGTTCGGGCAGAACACCGACGTGGTCCGACACCCGATCGTGATGCCGGCCTCGCGCACGGCGCTGATCGCGTCGTGGTGCTCGTGGTTGTTCGGCACGTCGCTGAAGTGGTGGTGGGCCGAAGCCGGCACCGCGACCAACAGCAGCAAGAGCATGGCGGTCAGCAGGAACGGACGGCGGCGGGGCAGCTTCACGACGGCTCCTCACGGGTGACGCGACGTGGGTCGCGCGGGTCGGACTCGGCGGCGGTCATCGGTTGAGGTGGTTGGGTGACGTGGGGGTCCGGCCGGACGTGCGCGCCGGATTGCGCGAGGCCAGCCGGTCTGGAGCGGTCGCGTCGCGGGGGCGCACCACGCTGACGCTGCCGCCGGGTTCGATCACGATCACGCCGCCCTCGAACGACGTGCGCTGCTGCCCGTTGCTCACGCGGATCGTCTCGCTGGTGGGCAGTCCCAGCGAGCCGCCCGGTCCCCCAGCGCTCTGGTAGGCCGACAGCGTCGGATCCTGGAGCAGCCGCGTCCCCGAGGTGCCGGGGGCGCTGTAGATCGTCCCGTTCGCCAGCACGACGGCCTGTCCCCGGCCCCCGGCGACGTTGACCGCGGCGCGGGTGGGGCGTCCGAGCGAGCCACCGGGGCCGCCCTCCTGCCGGTAGCGCTCGAGGAGCGCACCGCCGAGCGGCACCAGTTCGCCGGCCGTGGTCTCCACCACGATGCCGTTCTGGAACTCCTGGTAGCGGCCGCCGCTGCGCAGGCGCTCGTTGAGGATCGCGAGCCCCAGCGGCCCGTCAGCGCCGGCCGGTGTGCGCCGCGACGCGTCGTACATGTCGTGGCGGACCTCGACGATGGGCTCGCCGTCGGCGGCCGCGAGGTTGCTGTGCTGGAACCGGACCATCTCGCCGCCCGACTCGACGATGCGCTGCGTCGGGTAGCCGTAGCGACCGGTGGCGCCGCCGCCGCTGCGGTAGCGTTCGTCGATCCGCCCGACCGTCTCCACGGGGTCCGCGGACCGGGTGCGCTGCCAGATCGTCCCCCGCTGGTAGCGGGTGTGCAGGCCCGTGCCGTCCCCCACCGCACGAACTTCGGTGGTCGGGTACCCGAGCTCCCCGGCCTCGCCACCCAGGCGGCGATGCCGGGCGTCGATGGCGCCGTGGACCGCCAGCGCCCCCGTGGCCGAGCGGTAGAAGATCGAGCCGTTCTCGTAGCGGCGGTAGCGCCCGTTGCCGGCGCCGTTGCGCTCCGGGGTGGTGGGTCGACCCAGGATCGAGCCCGTCTGGCCCATGTCCTGGTACTTGAGGTCGATGTGGGTGGCGTTGCGCTGTGGCAGGCAGGTCGAGTTGTGGCTGCGGGTGCGGTTGTCGACCCGCACCGTCCGGTTGCAGGCCGGGTCCCAGTCCCAGGGCGCGATGCAGGTCACGACGCGGCACACCACCTCGGTGACGCCGGCGACCTGGGTGTTGCACTGCCCGTAGCGGAAGTTGTTGCAGCACACGCGCCGCTGGTCACAGGGGTCGTCGGCGCAGCGGCAGGAGCAGCGCGCCGACGGGCTGCGGTTGCAGTCGATGACGTAGCGGGCGCGGCCCATGCAGAACGGCGAGTCGTCGATGCGCCACCAGCCGGCGGCGTAGGAGCCGGGCGGGCAGGTGTTGGCGCCGTTGTTGACGGTGCAGCAGAACGCCGTCCAGCCGCTGGAGCAGGATGCGCCGGTGCCGCAGACCTGCGCGTAGGCGGTCCCCGGCTTCAGGGTGTAGCGGATCGGGCCGACGGCCAGCGCCGAGCCGACGACCGCGACGCGGCCGAGGAAGCGGCGGCGGCTGAGGCCCCGGCCGGCCAGCGCGCGGCCGAGGCGGTCGACGACCCGGACCGTGATCGGCGCAGCCGCCTCGGCCTCCGGTGCGGGAGCGATCGTCATCGGGGCTCCTCCCCGCCCGCGGCGGGTTCGATCGTGACCTGCGCGAGCACCTCTTCGACCCGGCGGACCTGCCGGTTGGCGTCCCCGCCGTCGCCCAGCACGACGTACAGGCAGAAGGCGCGACCGGCCTCGGTGAAGAAGTGCTGCCAGCCGGCCTGCTTGCGCATCGCCCGCTGCAGCGAGCGGTTGCTGAAGGCCCGCGGGTCGAGTCGTCGCGGCAGCCCCTGTGCGGCGAACAGCGGCGTGCCCGCTTCCTCGGGCCCGTACTCGAGCAGCGCCACGAACGCGTCGTCGTCGGCCATGAGGTCGACCGCACCGGAGCCGAAGTCGCCGCGCTCGCCGGGCAGTGCGAACGTCGCGAGGTGCATGACCGGCGGTGACTCGTCGCTGGCCGCGGCGGCCGCGGCGAACTGCCCCTCGGGCAGCTCGTCGGCCGCGGCCTCACGCCGGATGCGGCCCTCCCAGCCGCGCGGGAGCTGGGCCCGCAGGCCGTGTCCACGCAGTTGCATGCGATGCTCCTTCAGACGACCGTGCCGACGGCGAGTACCGCGACGGCGGCACCGACGGTGAGCGCGGTGAGACGCTGGGCCAGCGGTGCGCCGGCGTCGAGGCGGCGGTGGAAGCGCTGCAGGCCGGCGGGCTCGCGCAGGCCCGCGGTCGTGAGCAGCGGCAGTGCACGTACCAGGCCGAAGGTGGCACCCAGCAGCGCACCGATCGGCGCCGACGCCGACGCGACGGCGAACAGCAGCAGCAGGTGCGTGGCGGCGGTCGGGATGCGGGTCAACACGGCCGCGCCGAGTTGGAAGCCGAACCCGGCCCCGTAGACCCAACCGCGGTAGGCGGTCAGCCAGCGCTCGTCGACCTGCCGCTGCCAGCTCGGCAGCCGGACCGGCAGCCGCCCGGCGTCCGCCGCCAGCGCGAGCAACCCCGCAATGGCGAGGATCGCCAGCACCAGGTCCCCGGGCGGGGTCACCCCGAACCCGGTGAGCCCACGGGCGGCGAGCCAGCCGACGCCGCCGGCGAGCGCACCGACCGTGGCGCCGCCGACCGTGGACGCGACGAGGTAGGCGATGGCCGTGACGGTCCACCGCTGTCCGCGCGAGGCCTCCCCGACCGGGGAGATGCTGGCGAGCATCGACATGCCTCAGGGCGACCAGGAGCTGCGCAGCGCGGCCGCGGCCGCGAGGGTCAGCCCGAGTGCGGCGATCACGCGTCGTGCTCCCGCTCGTCGTCGCCGTGCGCGCCGGCGTCGGCGAACGGCTCGGGCGCGAACTGGTCGGCCGGCTGGTACAGGCTCGGATCGCCCGGCGCGATCCCGGCCGCCAGCAGGTGGCGGTCGGCGTCGCGCTCGCGGCGGCTGTCGGCCGCGGCCTTGTCGCGACCGGCGGACCCCTGCAGCAGCAGGCGGCGCACGGCCGGCCAGGTGCCGGCCGTGCCCTCGCCGCGGACGCGGCCGGTCGTGCCGTCGACGTGGACGACGTACGGACTGCCCGGCACGTCGTGTGCGTCCCAGGTCGCGTCGCTCATCACGACGGTGGCACCGGCCGGCGCCAGGCGGGCGATGGCGTCGCGGTCCTCGTCGGGTTCCTCACGCGTCACGATCACGACCCGTGTGTCGCCGGGGACGTCGGGCGCCTCCAGCGCCGGCCAGTAGGGCTTGCAGCCGACACAGGTGGACGACAGGAACACCAGCACGGTGTCGTGACGGACCTCCTGCACACGCAGGGCGAGCAGTTCGCCGCCCGGGCTGACCCCGACCACGTCCGGCGCGGTGCGGCCCTCGACGGCGGCGGCCGGGCCGGTCTCGAACGCTGCGACCCCCGCCGGCGGCGCCGGTGCGGCGGCGGCGTCGGCCGGCTGGTCGGGGTCGATGCCGGCGCCGAGCTCGTGGAGGCGGCGCAGGATCTCCGCGTGGCTGCGCAGGAGCCCCACGAGCAGCACCAACTGGACGGCGACGACCACCACGAGGGCGACGACGACGATGGTCATCGGGCATCTCCTTGCACGGCCGCGTCGGTTCGCGCGGCCCGCGGGGCGGGCAACGTCACACGGCGGGTCGCCGCGCGCAGCTCCGGCAGGCCGGTGAGCAGTTGCTGGACGGAGGCGACACCGACGACGGCGAGCACGGCCGCCAGCACGGTGTGCCCCGGCGCGAACCCGAGCCGGGCCGGGGCCTCGAGGTGCGCCAGTGCGCCGGGGCCGGCCGCGGCCAGGGCGGCCGCCACGGCGACGAGCGCGTTCAGCCCGACGTGCAGCAGCGAGGTCGGCGCCGACGCCTGGCCGAAGCAGCCGCAGGCGCCTCCGCGGCGGCGCTGGCGTGCCGCGACGACGGCGAAGGCGCCGTAGACCAGCGCGAGGCCGGCGAGCAGCGGCCGCGTCCCGAGCACCAGGACCGCCGCGGCCAGGCTCACTTCACCCGCACCGACGACGCGGACGAGCGAGGTGGCGTGCGTGCCGCGCCACGCCAGGGCGTCGGCGGTCGTCCTGGGGCGCCGCAGCTTCGCGACGCCGGCCGGCACCAGCAGTCCCGCCCCGAGCACGATCACGACCCGAACCACGTCGAGTGCGACCGGCCACGCTCCCCCGAGCTCCGCCGACAACGCCTGCTCCCACCTGCCCGGGACCTCCCGCCGGGCGCCGGGACGCTAGGTCACGCTTCGAAGCGCGACAACCACCCGCTGCGACCTGACCCGGGACCGCGCGGGCGGCGCGCTAGATTCCTCGTTCCTGCGTTCCGGCCGCTAGCGGCGGAACCACGCCCCTCCTCCCGACGTTCGCCGGAGCCGCCCTGGTGGGTCCACTCCTGGCGCTCGGCTCGGCGCTCAGCTTCGGTCTCTCCGACTTCACGGGAGGCCTGGCCGCGCGCCGTGCCTCGGCGCTCACCGTCACGCTGGTGGCCCAGGTCGCCGGCCTGCTGGTGCTGGTGCCCGCCCTGGTCCTGTGGCCCGGACGGGCCTCGTGGCAGGCGCTGGGCCTGGGCGCGCTCGCCGGCGGACTCGGCTGCGTCGGCCTCGTGCTCTACCTGCGCTGCATGGCGCTGGGCCCGATGGGGCTCATCTCGCCGTTGGCCGCGCTGGTCGGCGCCGCCGTGCCCGTCGGCTGGGGCGTGGTCCTGGCCGGCGAGGTACTGACCACCGCCGACGTCGTCGGGGTGCTGACCGGCTTGGTCGCGGTCGTGCTGGTCGCCTACCGACCGGGCACGTCCCTGCGGGAGGCCGGCACCCGCGGCCCGCTGATGGCAGCCGTGGCCGGCGTGTCGTTCGGGCTGTTCTTCGTCTTGCTGGACGCGACCCCGACCGACTCCGGCCTGTGGCCGCTGCTGGGTTCCCGCCTGGCCGGCGGAGGCGTGCTGCTGGCCATCCTCGCGCTGCGCCCACGGCCGTGGCCGACCGAGCGCGGCCGCACGCTGGCCGCCACCAGCGGCCTCACCGACCAGCTCGCCAACGTGCTGTTCCTGTTGGCCACCCGGGCCGGGCTGCTGTCGCTCGCGTCGCTGCTCACCTCGCTGTACCCGGTCGTCGTGGTGGTCCTGGCGCGTCAGCTGCTGCACGAGCGCCTGACGCGGCTGCAGTCCACCGGCGTGGCACTGGCGCTGCTGGCCACGGCCCTCATCGTGGTGTGAGCACCGCAACGAGCCGGACGCGCCTCGCGGGGGGTGACGGGCGGCGACCGCCGGCCTCGAGGTCGGCGCTCCGCCGCACGGTCGGCCCAGCGTCACACCGGTGCGTCATCTGCTCGACCGTGCGTCACGTGGCCGACCTCACGGTTGCCGAGCCGCTGTCATGATGCCGGCACGGCCCTCCGATGCGTACCGCGCCACGGTTGCATCTGGGGCAGTTCGGCGACCGACGCGGGTAGCGATGGCCGCAGCCATCACCCCTGCGGCGCCGCAGCCACGCGATGATCACCGCCATACCCCGATCAGGCCGAGCGCCCGGCGCCGTCGCAGCTGGCCCAGGCTGTGCCGATACCGGTCGGTAGCCTAGGCTCGCGGTTCTCGAAGAGGGCCATCGCCATGCAGGTCGCGCAGACCGTCCCGTTCGACGAACCGGCCCGGCTCGCGGCGGTCCGCCGGTACGACGTCCTCGATTCGCCACCCGACGGCGCGTTCGACCGGGTGACCGCACTGGCGGCCCGCCTCAGCGACAGCCCGATCGCCACCATCACGATCGTGGACGAGGACCGGATCTGGTTCCGCTCCGCGCACGGCATCGACGCGACTGAGATCCCGCGCGAGCCCGGCCTGTGTGCGTCCGCGATCCTGGACGGCAAGCCCTACGTGGTGCCGGACGCCCTCGTCGACCCGCGCACCCTCGACAATGGCCTCGTGCGTGGAGAGCTGGGGCTGCGGTTCTACGCCGCCGTGCCGCTGCGCACGGCCGACGGCCACAGCCTCGGCACGCTGAACGTCATCGACGTCGAACCGCGTGACCTGCGACCGGGCGAACTGGAGAACCTCCAGGACCTCGCCGCCATCGTGATGGACGAGTTGGAGCTGCGGCTGGCGGCGCGACGCGCCATCGCGACGGAGACGCAGCGTGAGGCCGCCGGCTACCGCGACGCGCTGTTGGCCGGGATCTCGCACGAGATGCGCACCCCGATCGCGATCCTGCAGGGCGTGGTCAACATGTCGGAGACGACCCCGCCCGCCAGCGCCGCCGAGGCACGGCTGCGCACCGTCCTCGCCCGGCAGGTGCGCTACCTCGACTGGCTCGTCGGGCAGTACCTCGACTTCGCCCTGCTGGAGAACGAACACCACGAGCCGACCGCCGACCGCGCCCCGCTCACGCTGGCGGCGGTGGTCGAGGACGCCGTCGAACTGTTCCGCGACCGCGCCCAGATCGAGGTCGAGGTGGCTCCCGGGACGCCCATGGCCCTGGCCGACCGTGCCCGGACCCAGCGCATCGTCACGGAGCTGCTGAACAACGCGGTCCGCTTCGGCGGCTCACGGGCACCGATCCGCGTCGAGGTCGGCCGGGGCGCCGAGCCCGACACCGTGCAGGTGTCGGTGCTCGACAGCGGCCCCGGCATCGCTCCCGAGGACCTCGCGGGCATCTTCGACCGCTTCACCCGGGACCCGCGCAGCACGGGCAGCGGCGTCGGACTGTTCGTCAGCCAGGCCGCGGCCAGTGTCCAGGGCGGCCGCATCGAGGTGGTGTCGACCCCGGGCGCCGGCAGCTGTTTCACGCTGGTGCTGCCACGGGCCTGAGCAGGCTCACGAGCCGTCGGGCGCGCTGAACAGTTCGGTCTCGATGGCCTCGAGCTCGGCGACGTAGAGGGCCTCGCAGCCGTCCGGCAGCAGCCAGTGGTGGTGGCCGAACACCTCGAGGCTGACCTGACCGTGCAGGCGGCCCCACAGCAGCAGCAGCGTGGCGGCGACCTCGGGTGTCAGCCGCCGCCCGTCGAAGTCGAGCATCGGGTCGAAGCGGGCCGCGAGGTGCGGCTCGGCCACCAGCGCGCGCCATCCGTCGGGGACGCGCAGCCGACCCTGCTCCCAGGCCTCCACGAGCGGCCGGCCCAGGCCGAAGCCGACGCGTCCCATGGCCGCCACGGTGGGACCACCGGGCGGCGCCTCGTAGTTCGGGATCGGGTTGCCGAACAGCAGCCCGAACTCGTTGGGGTGGCGCACCCCCCAGTCGCGGTAGGCCAGCGCCGCGGCCCGCACGCGTTCGCAGACGTCGGCGTCGCGCGTGGCGACGGTCGGGGGGACGGGCGGCGGGCCCTGCAGGTCCTGCCGCTCGTCGTCGGCCCCGATGGCGACCAGCAGATGATCGGCGAGGTCGTGGTAGGCGTCGGCGATCAGCCGCGTCAGCAGATCCTCCCGCGAGTCCACGTAGCGGTACAGCCCCGCCGGGCTCATGCCGAGCCGGCGGGCAACACGCCGCAGCGACAACTCCACGGCGCCGTGCTCGCGGATCTCCGCCATCGCGGCCGCGTGCAGGTCCTGCAGCGTCTGGCGGCGCAGCCGCGCACGCCGCCCCTCGGCGACTGCGGCGTCCGGCTCGTCGAGGCGCTGGTCGGCCATCACGTCTCTCCTCATCGCCACGAATCTAGCGACTGGCACTTGCATTGCGAACACCGTTCGCACATACTCCCAGCGAAACGCGAACACCGTTCGCACTTTTCGCGGGCGAGGGCCCCGCCAGGAGGACCAGATCATGCGCATCACCGTGCTGGGCGCTGCCGGGGGCATCGGCCGCGCCCTCGCCGAGGAGCTCGCGGGCCGCGGCCACGAGGTCACCGCCGCCAGCCGTTCGATCTCGCCGGCCGGGCATCCGGCCGGCGTGCGTGCCGTGACCACCGACCTGCGCGACCCACGCCAGGCCGACGTCGCCTGCCGGGGCGCCGACGTCGTCGTCATGGCGGCGCAGGTCCCCTACCCGCAGTGGCACACCGAGTTGCTCCCGCTGTTCGACGCGGCGCTGGCGGCCGCCGAGCGCGCCGGCGCACGGCTCGTCCTGGTCGACAACCTCTATGCCTACGGCTCCCCCGGTACGCCGATCACCGAGGCCACCCCGGAGGCCGCGACGTCGGTCAAGGGGCGCCTGCGACGCGACGCCGGCCGCCGCCTGCTCGCCGCGCACGAGGCCGGCCGCGTGCCGGTCACGATCGGACGCTTCAGCGACTACTACGGCCCCGGCGGCACCAACTCGCTGGTCTACCAGGTGCAGATCAGGCCGGCCCTGGCCGGCAAGGCGGCCCGCGCCTACATCGACGCGGACCAGCCACACAGCTTCCACTACCTGCCCGACGCGGCGCGCGGCTTCGCGACCCTCGCCGAGCGCCCCGAGGCGGACGGCCGGATCTGGGTCCTGCCGTCGGCACCGGCGCTGACCCAGCGGCAGCTGATCGACCTCGTCGAGCAGGCCGTCGGCCACCCGGTCAAGCGCGGGCACATCAGCCGTCCGATGCTGCGCGTGGCCGGACTCGTCGACCGGCGCCTGCGGGAGGCCTACGAGCTGACCGACCAGTGGGACCGGCCCTACACCACCGACGCGAGCGCGTTCGAGGCGGCCTTCGGCCCGGTCGAGACCACGCCGCACGCCACGGCGATCCGCACCACCGTGGACGCCTTCCGCGCGGCCGGCCACCCGGCCGCCGCATGAACCGCGACGGCGCGCCGCCGGCCTGCCCGATCGGCGGCGCACGCCGGGCCGGGCCAGATCACGACTCGGACCGGATCACGACTCGGGCCGGATCACGACTCGGGCCGGATCACGACTCGGGCAGGTAGCGCTTCAGCTCCCGCCGGGCCAGCGCCATCTCGTGGACCTCGTCCGGCCCGTCGGCCATCCGCAGCGTCCGCGCGTGCGCCCACATCATCGCCAGCGGTGTGTCGTTGGAGAAGCCGGCCCCACCGTGGGTCTGAATCGCCTTGTCCAACACCCACTCGGCCATCGCGGGCGCCACGATCTTGATGGCGGAGATCTCCATCCGGGCACCCTTGTTGCCGACGGTGTCCATGAGGTGGGCCGCCTTGAGCGTGAGCAGGCGCGCCTGCTCGATGCGCACGCGTGCCTGGGCCAGCCAGTGCTGGAACACGCCTTGGCGCGCGATGTGCTTGCCGAACGTCTCGCGGCTGATCGCCCGCTGGCACATGAGGTCGACGGCGCGCTCGGCCATGCCGACCAGCCGCATGCAGTGGTGTATGCGGCCCGGACCGAGCCGCTCCTGCGCGATGCGGAAGCCGTCGCCCTCCTGCCCGATCAGGTTGCCGGCCGGCACCCGTACGTCGACGAACTCCACCTCGGGGTGCCCGCCGTGGCCGTCGTAGTGGCCGAACACGGGCAGCTCACGGACGACCCGCACGCCCGGGGTGTCCATGGGCACCAGGATCATCGACTGCTGGCGGTAGGGCTGCTCGTCGGGGTCGGTCACGCCCATGAAGATGCCGACCTCGCAACGTGGGCTGGCCGCGCCGGTCGACCACCACTTGCGCCCGTCGATGACGTAGTGGTCGCCGTCGCGCACGATGCGTGAACGGATGTTGCGGGCGTCCGAGGACGCGACGTCCGGCTCGGTCATGAAGAAGGTGGACCGGATCTCGCCGGCCAGCAACGGCTCCAGCCACCGTTCCTGCTGTTCAGGGGTCCCGAACAGGTGCAGGACCTCCATGTTGCCGGTGTCGGGGGCGTTGCAGTTCAACGCCTCCGGCGCGATCAGCGGCGAGCGGCCGGTCAGCTCGGCGAGATGGGCGTAGTCGAGGTTCGACAGGCCCGCACCGTGCCGCTCGTCGGGCAGGAACAGGTTCCACAGGCCCCGCCGTCGGGCCTCGTCCTTCAGCTCCTCGAGAACGGCCGGGTGGTGGTGGCGGTCGCCCGACGCCTCGATCTGGTCGTGGTAGCGCTGCTCGTTCGGATAGACGTGCGTGTCCATGAAGTCGAGCAGCGCCGCGCGCAGCTGCTCGCCGCGATCGCTCAGGCGAAGGTCCACGTCGTCGTCTCCCGTCCAGCGGGCGGTCGCCGGGGCGGCCCCCGACACGCATGGCGACGACGCTAGCTTCCGACGCTGCGCAGATGGCGATCCGCGTCCGTACGACCGGAGCGCGGCTGGTGGCGGCCCTGCTCGAAGCCGGCCACGGCCGCGAAGACCACTTCCTCGCCACGCCGGCGCAGATCGGCGGCGGCACCGACCGCACCGGCGCGTGCCCGGCGCAGGGCCTCGCGCCGCAGCTCGCGGCGGCGAGCGCTCCCGTGCTCGGGATCGCGCAGGTACATCCAGCCGGCCCCGACCGCGGCACCGGTGGAGAAGGTGATGAGCGATCGCACGCGCACGGCAACCTCGTCGTCGACTTCGACCCACACGCTAGCGGGGATGGCCGGACCCGCCGCCCGGCGCCCGGCTTGACGGACCGTCGTTTGCTCAGCGAAGCTTGACTCCATGACACTTGACACGAGCGCCCGGGCGCGCGTCCACGCCGCACTGGGGGAACCACACCGCCTGCAGTTGGTCGACGCCCTCCGGCTGAGCGACCTCACGCCGTCGGAGCTGCGGGAGGTCAGCGGCCTGGACTCCAACCTGCTGGCGTTCCACCTCGGCACGCTGGAGGAGGCCGGTGTCATCGCCCGGCGGCGCTCGCAGGGCGACGGCCGCCGTCGCTACGTGACGCTGCGGTGGGAGACGCTGGAGGCCGTGGAGCCGATGAGCGAGGCCCCGACCGGGCCGGTCCTCTTCGTCTGCAGCCGCAACGCCGCGCGTTCGCAGCTGGCGGCCGCCCTGTGGCGCGCACGGACCCAACTGCCGGCCGACTCGGCCGGCCGGCAGCCCGCGCCGGAGATCGACCCGCTGGCACGCGCGGTCGCCGAGGCACACGGGCTGCCGCTCGGCGACGACCCGCGCCCCCGCGGCTACGACGAGATCGGGTCGGCCCCCGACCTGGTCGTGTCCGTCTGCGACCGCGCGCGCGAGGCGGCCCTGCCGTGGACGACCCACCACCTGCACTGGTCGGTGGCCGACCCGCGCGGCGGCGACCTGGCCGCCTACGAGGCGACACTGCAGGACCTCGACCGCCGGATCGCCCGGTTGGCCGCGACGCTGCCCGACCGCGCCGCATGACGCCGACCGAGCCGCAGCGGGTCGTCGCGGAGTTCCTGGGGACGGCGCTGCTGCTGATGGCCGTGGTCGGCTCGGGGATCGTCACCAGCGACGGCGGCTCGGCGTCCGCGCAGTTGTTCCAGCACGCCGTGGCGGTGGGCGCTGCGCTGGTCGCGCTGATCCTCGCCTTCGGTCCGGTCTCGGGGGCGCACTTCAACCCGGCGGTGACCGCGGCCGACTGGTGGTTCGGCGGCATCCCGACGGGGCGGGCGCTGCGCTACCTCGGCGCCCAGGTCGGCGGCGCGACGGCGGGCACCTTGGCGACCAATGCGATGTTCGGTGTCGACCTCGTCACGCTGTCCACCAACGCGCGCGACGGCTTCGGGCCAATTGCCGGCGAGGTCGTCGCCACCGGTGGGCTGCTGCTCGTCATCTTCGCCCTGGTGCACACCGGCCGGCTCGGCGCGGTGCCGGGGGCGGTCGGTGCCTGGATCGGCGCCGCGATCTTCTTCACCGCCTCCGCGTCGTTCGCCAACCCGGCGGTGACGCTGGCGCGCGCACTGACGGACAGCTACACGGGCATCGCCCCCGGCTCGGTCCCCGGCTTCCTGCTCGGACAGGCGCTCGGGACGCTCGCCGGCGTCGCGCTGGTGGCCTGGCTCTACCGGCCCTCGCGCCGCCAGGCCGAGGTGGTCGTCCAACCCCATGGCGACGGGGCCGCGCGCAACGAGGCGGCCTGAACGCCGACGGCCGCCCTCGCCGGGTTCGGCGAAGGCGGCCGGGCGTCGTCGTCGGCGCCGTCAGCGCAGACCGAGCTGACGGCTGCAGGCGGGCCACGCCTCCCAACCCTGCCGCTCGAGCAGGATCTCGGCGCGGGCGATCTGCTCCGCCTTGGAGGCCTCGTGCGGGTAGCCGCTGCCGCCGACCCACTGCCAGGAGTCGATCGTGAACTGCAGGCCGCCGTAGAAGCCGTTGCCGGTGTTGATGCTCCAGTTCCCGCCCGACTCGCACTGGGCGAGACGGTCCCAGACGCCCGCGTCGGTCCCGGGGCTGGCCGGTTCGGGCTCGGGCTCGGGTTCGGGCTCCGGCTCGGGTTCCGGCTCGGGTTCGGGCTCCGGCTCGGGTTCCGGCTCCGGGGCCGGCTCGGGCTCCGGCGCCGGCTCGGGTTCGGGCTCCGGCGCGGCGGCGACCAGCTGCGTCCGCGCCTCCACGGCGTCGGCGAGCGCGTCGGCGATCGGGGTGTCGTCGGCCGTGAACGGCTCGACACGGTCGGCTGGCGTCACCGTGACGGTGCGCACGACGGCGGTGTCGCCGTCCGACGGCGTCTGGGCCGAGGCGTCGAGGGTCACTGCGGCGGTCGTGGCGGCCACCAGTGCACCGGCGGCCGTCAGACGCGGCACGATGCGACGGGGGATCCGGGTCCGGGTCGTGCGGGCACGACTGGACATGCGAACTCCTGGAACGGGGGCAAGGGGGATGGCGACCCGGGTGAGGCGTGCCGGCCCGGCTGGATGGCGGGCGGCGGAAGGGAGGTGGTGGGCCGCGAGAACGGGCAAACGGTGACCGGGTCCCTCGCTGGCGGCCACCGGCCTCGCCTGGCCGATCGGACACTGGACGCGTTTCGGCCACCCGAGCCCCGGTCACGTGACCGGGGCCGCCCCGGCCGGCTGACCGGGGCGGCACGCGCGCCCGCCGCTCGAAGCGACGAGGGCGCCCCAGCGATGCCGAGGTCGGTACACTGATCGACTCGTCCGGTGTACCGAACGCCGCCCGTCCCACCGCGAGCCAGCCGTGCCATCCTCGCCCCCGTCGCCGACACCCGCGCGAAACCGCCTGCTGCACACCAGCCACGGCACCCACCTCGACGCCTTCGGGGCGCCCGAGTGGGGACTGCTCGCGATGATCGCGACCATCTGGGGCACCTCCTTCGTGTTCATGGCCGTGGGCCTGGAGGCGTTCGAACCCGGCCTGATCACCCTCGCCCGGGTCGGGCTCGGCGCCGCCGCCCTGGCGCTCGTGCCGGTCGCCCGTCGAACCCGCATCGCCCGCGAGGACCTGCCCCGCGTCGCACTCCTCGGGGTGCTCTGGATGGGCATCCCGCTGCTGCTGTTCCCCGTCGCCCAGCAGTGGATCGACTCCTCGGTCGCCGGCATGGTCAACGGCGCCATGCCGCTGACGACCGCGGCCTGGTCGGCCCTGCTGCTGCGGCGGCTGCCGGGGCGCACGCAGGCGATCGGCCTGCTCGTCGGCTTCGTCGGGATCGTGGCGATCTCGCTGCCGGAGCTGCCGGTCGGCGCGACGCGGACCGGGACGGCGCAGACCGCGCTCGGGACCGGCCTGGTGTTCGCGGCGATCGTGCTCTACGGGCTGTCCGCCAACCTGGCCGTCCCCCTGCAACAGCGCTACGGCTCGCTGCCGGTGCTGCTGCGCGCCCAGCTGGCCGCCCTGGTGGTGATCGCCCCGTTCGGTATCGCCGCGATCGGGCCGTCGCGGTGGGACCCGGTGGCCGCGCTCGCGATGCTGCCCCTCGGCCTGCTGGGCACCGGCCTGGCGTTCGTGCTCATGGCGACGCTGGTGGGACGGGTCGGCGGTCCGCGCGGCTCGGTCGCGGTCTACTTCGTCCCGGTCGTCGCCATCGCCGCCGGGGTCGCGTTCCGGGGCGAGCAGGTCCATCCGCTCGCCCTCGTCGGCACCGCCCTGGTACTCGCCGGCGCGTGGATCACCGCACGTCGCGAGCACCTTCCACCCGCCCCCCTCGGACGCGGGTGAGTCAGGCCTCCACCGCCTCCTCGACCCGTCGGGTCTTGTAGGCGAGGCTGTGCTCGTGGCCGGCACCCGGGTGGTGGTCGAGCTTCATCACCATCGAGACGCGCGGGGCGTGGCGCTCGCAGACCTCGATGCACTGCTTCAGGACGGCGGCGATGTCGTCCCAGTCGCCTTCGATGTTGGTGAACATCGCGTTGGTCTCGTTGGGAAGACCGCTCTCGCGGACCACCCGCACGCACTCGGCGACGGCGTCGCCGACGTGATGGGTCTCGCCGACCGGGCTGACGGAGAACGCCACGATCATGCTGGCTCCTTCGCGGACGTAGGGGAAGTCGGAGCCTGCCAGGCGCGCCGCAACGACAACTACCATCGGTGCCGACGTGGGCACGGTGATCCGACACCAGGCGGCGCGGCTGCGAGCCGCGATCGCACTCGCCTGCCTCGTCGCCGGGCTGCTGGCGCTCGTGGGGGCGACCGCGGCGGCGGCGCAGGCCCAGGACACGGTCGCCACCACGACCGTCACGGGAGCGATCACGCCGGTCACGGCCGAGCACCTCGCCGACACGGTCGAGCGGGCCGACGCCGATGGTCACCAGGCGCTGGTCGTCCTGCTCGACACGCCGGGCGGGCTGGTCGACGCCACCCGGCTGATCGCCCAGTCGTTCCTGGACGCACCGCTGCCGGTCGTGGTCTACGTGGCCCCCGCCGGCGCCGACGCGGGCTCGGCCGGCACCTTCATCACCTACGCCGCGCACGTGGCCGCGATGGCGCCTGCCACGACGATCGGCGCCGCCACCCCCGTGGACCTCGAGGGCGGCGAGGTGGGCGACAAGGTCGTGGAGAACGCGGCCGCCTTCGCCCAGACGCTGGCCGAGGAACGAGGTCGTGACGTCGAGTTCGCCGTCGCCTCGGTCCGCGACGGCCGCTCCGTCACCGCCCCGACCGCGCTCGAGGAAGGCGTCGTCGACCTGATCGCCAGCGACCTCGACGACCTGTTGGCCCAGCTCGACGGCCGCGCCGTCGAGGTGCGCGGGGTCGGCGAGGTGACGCTGCGGACGGACGGTGTGACGGCCGTCGAGTACGAGATGGGCTGGGCCCGCTCGTTGCTGGCCATTCTGGCCGACCCGAACCTCGCGTTCGTGTTCCTGTCGTTGGGCACGCTCGGGATCCTCTACGAGATCGCGAGTCCCGGCCTCGGACTGGGCGGCGTGATCGGCGTTGCCTCGCTGGTGCTGGCCATGTTCTCCCTGGCGGTGCTGCCCGTGAACTGGGCGGGGGCGGTGCTGATCGTCGTCGCGTTCGTGATGTTCGTGGTGGAGCTGTTCATGCCCGGTATCGGCGTGGGCGCCGCCGGGGGCACCGCCGCGTTGGTCCTCGGCGGCGTGTTCCTGTTCCAGGACCAGCCCGGCCTCGGGGTCGACTGGTGGGTGATCGCCCCGACGGCGGTGCTGCTCTTCGCTCTGGCCGTGCTGGCCGGCCGCATCGTCCTGCGCTCGCGTCGCGCGACGTCGCGGGCCGGCTCGGACGACCTGATCGGCCGGCGGCTGATCGTGGAGAGCGCCGCGACCGGCCGCCCGCGGGCGCGGGTCAGCGGCACCTTCTGGCGCCTGCAGGCTGCCGAGGGCGCTCCCCCGCTGCGCGACGGCCAGTCCGTCGAGGTCGTGGAACGGCGCAACCTCGACCTCGTCGTCGTGCCGGTCGGCGACCGCGACCAGACCGGCGGCGACTCCCCGTCGTCGTCCCCGACCACCTGAAAACGTCCCCCGCAAGATCCGACACAGGAGACCCCATGGACGGCCCCGTCATCGGGATCGCGTTCGCCCTCGTCGTGCTCGTCATCCTCATCGCTTCGTCCATCCGCATCGTCGACGAATACGAGCGCGGCGTCATCTTCCGGCTGGGTCGCGTCACGGGCGCCCGTGGACCGGGTCTGTTCTTCCTCATCCCCGTCATCGAGAAGATGGTGAAGGTCAACCTGCAGACCATCGCCATGGACATCCCGCCGCAGGACATCATCACGAAGGACAACGTGACCGTGCGCGTCAACGCCGTCACGTACTTCAACGTCACCGAGCCCGTGAACTCGGTCGTCAAGGTCCAGAACTACGTCTACGCCACTTCGCAGATCGCCCAGACCACGCTGCGTTCGGTCATCGGGGGCGTGGAGCTCGACGAGGTGCTGGTCAACCGCGACGAGATCAACGCGAAGCTGCAGGAGATCATCGACGGCATCACCGACGACTGGGGCGTGAAGGTCACGCTCGTCGAGGTCAAGGACGTCGAGCTGCCCGAGGTCATGCGACGGGCGATGGCCCGGCAGGCCGAGGCCGAACGCGACCGTCGCGCCAAGGTCATCCACGCCGAAGGTGAGTTCGAAGCGGCCAAGCGCCTGTCGGAGGCCGCCAACGTCATGGCCTCGGAGGCCGGCGCCATGCAGCTGCGGTTGCTGCAGACCCTGAGTGACATGACCGCGGAGAAGAACTCGACGCTGGTGATGCCCATCCCGATCGAACTGCTGCGCTTCGCGGATTCCATGACCCCTCGGGACCGGTGAGGCCAGCCCGATCGGGCCCGTCCGTGCCGGGCGGGCCGTTCTCGGACGCAGGTACGCTGGCCACATCCCCCGCGGGGAACGCTTCGCCGGCCGTGTCGGGCCCTTCCTCGAGTCGTCCCCCTCCCTTCCAAACCTGCCCCTCCCCCGAAAGGTGAGGCACGTGTCGGCCGACGCATCCCGCATGCCGTCCGGCCGCTCACTGCGAGCACTGCGGTGGTTGCTGGGCGCAGCCGCGATCGCGGCCGTCGCCGTCGGCATCAACCTGCTGTTCGGAGCGAGCGCCACCGCCCAGGAACCCGGCCTGGGCGCCCAGTGGGCCGAGGACGAGCAGCTCGTCGATCGCGGCGCCCAACTGTTCGGTGCCAACTGCGCCCTCTGCCACGGCGAGCAGGGCCGCGGCCTCACCCAGCCGGGCCCGCAGGCCGGCCCGTCGCTGATCGGCGTCGGGGCGGCGTCGGTGGACTTCATGGTCCGCTCCGGCCGCATGCCGATGACCAACGCGCAGGACCGCCTCCAGCGCGGCCCCAACCGGTTCAGCGAGGAGGACACCCGCGCGCTGGTCGCGTTCGTGGAGAGCCTCGCGCCCGGCGAGGGCCCCGACATCCCCGACATCGAGGGTTGGGAGGACGCCGACCTGTCGCACGGCCTGGAGCTGTTCACCCGCAACTGCGCCGCCTGTCACGGTCCCACCGCCCAGGGCATCGCGGTCGGCCAGCGCGACATCTCGTCGAGCCTCGACGTGGTCCCGCCGCTGGAGATCGCCGAGGCCGTCCGCTCCGGGCCCGGCGTCATGCCCCGCTTCCTCGAGGACACCCTGAGCGACGAGGACCTGCGGGCGGTGACCGCCTGGGTCATGGACCTGCGCGAACGCGAGGCCCCCGGGGGCTGGTCCTTCGGGCGCTCAGGCCCGGTCGCCGAGGGTGCCATCGCCATCATCGTCGGGCTGGGCCTGCTCGCGATCGTGATGTACCTGCTCGGCGAGAAGGCCCACGACGAGTACGACGAGGTGGAGGAATACCGTGGCGAGCGGTGAGCAGACCCGCACCCGCGGCGAGCAGTGGCGCGCCCAGCGCGAGCGGCAGGACCGCGGTGCGCGCCTGGCCGCCATCTGCTTCGTCGTGGCGATCTTCGCGGCCTTCGGCCTCATGGCGGTCTACATCGCCGGCGGACAGACCCAACTCGAGGGCCTGCTGCTCTTCATCGCCTTCGGTGCCGTCGGCGCGGGCCTGGGGATCTGGGGCAAGCGGGTCGTCGGCCCCAAGATCGTCGTCGAGGAGCGCTACCCGATGCGCTCCACCGACCAGGCCCGCGACGAGTTCGAGGCCGCCTACGAGGAGTCGCTGGGCGAGGCCGTCGTCGGCGGCCGGCGACGGTTCCTGCTGCGGCTGCTGGCCGGCGCCGGCGCCTCGCTCGGCCTCGCGCTGCTGGTGCCGCTGCGCTCCCTGGGGCCCGGCCCCGGACGCGACCTCTTCGTCACCGAGTGGGAGCCAGGCCGTCGGCTCGTCGACGCCGGCGGCACCCCGATCCTGGCCGCCCAGATGGCGGCCGACGAGGTCCGCACCGTCTTCCCGGAGGGCGCCGAGGGCGACGCCAAGGCGCAGGCGTTGCTGATCGGTACCCGCCCCGACCAGCTGCAGCGCGACGAGCTACCCGCGGAGACCGTGGGCGACCTGGTGTGCTACTCGAAGATCTGCACGCACGCCGGCTGCCCGGTGGGGCTCTACCGCGCGTCGGTCGGCGAGCTGATCTGCCCCTGCCACCAGTCGACGTTCGACGTCAACCGCGCCGCCGTGGTCGTGTCCGGCCCGGCCGGCCGGGGACTGCCGCAGCTGCCGCTGGGCGTGGACGACGAGGGCTACCTGATCGCCACCGGCGACTTCAACGAACCGGTCGGTCCGTCGTTCTGGAACATGACGCACGACGTGGACGTGTGAGGAGCCAGCCGTGAGCGCCACGCAGACCCGACGCCGCCAGAGCCCCGTCGACGACCTCGCCCGCTGGCTCGACGACCGCCTCCGCCTCGCCGAGGGGTCGAAGAAATACCTCAACAAGGCCTTCCCCGCGCACTGGTCGTTCCTGCTCGGCGAGGTCGCGCTGTTCTCCCTCGTCGTGCTGCTGTTCACCGGCACGTTCCTGGCCCTGTTCTACACCCCGGACGCGCGACTCGTGGTCTACGAGGGTCCGTACGTGCCGCTGCAGGGCATGGAGATCTCGGCCGCCTACGAGTCGACGCTGCGGCTGTCGTTCGAGGTCCGCGCCGGCCTGCTCATGCGCCAGATCCACCACTGGGCGGCGCTGGTGTTCGTGGCCGCGATCGTCGCGCACATGCTGCGGGTGTTCTTCACCGGCGCGTTCCGACGGCCGCGTGAGATCAACTGGGTCATCGGCGTCGGCCTGCTGCTGCTGTCGTTCGCGGCCGGCTTCACCGGCTACTCGCTGCCCGACGACCTGCTCAGCGGCACCGGGCTGCGCATCGGCTACTCGGTGGTGTTGGGCATCCCCTTCGTCGGTCCGCTGCTCGGCTTCCTGCTGCTGGGCGGCGAGTACCCGGGCACCGACACGATCAGCCGCCTGCACATCGCCCACGTCATGCTCATCCCGGCCGGCCTGCTCGGCCTCCTCGGCGCCCACCTCGCCATCCTGATCCGGCAGAAGCACACCCACAAACCCAGCAGCCTGGCCCGCGAGGACAACGTGGTCGGCGAGCCGCTGTTCCCGAGCCAGACGCTGACGACGTTGTCGCTCGGCGCCTTCACCATCGCGGTGCTGTGCCTGCTGGGCGGTCTGTTCGAGATCAACCCGGTGTGGCTGTACGGCACGTACGAGCCCTACGAGGTCTTCGCCCCGGCGCAGCCGGACTGGTACATGGGCTGGACCGAGGGACTGGTCCGGCTGTGGCCGGCCTGGGAGTGGACGATCCTCGGGGTCACGATCACGTCGACGTTCCTGCCGGCCGTCGGCATCGGCGGGCTGATCTTCACGGTGATGTTCGCCTGGCCGTGGATCGACCGGAAGTGGGTCGGCAAGGACGACCTCGAGCACCACCTGCTCGAGCGTCCGCGCGACAACCCGCTGCGGACGGGCATCGGCGTCGCGGCCCTCGCCCTGATGGCGGTGATCTTCGTCGCCGGCTCCAACGACGTGATCGCGTCCAACCTGGAGATGGGGCTGCAGACGCTCACGGTCGTGTTGCGGATCGCCTGCTTCGTGGTGCCGCCGATCGCGGGCTGGATCGCCTACCGGATCGCGCTGTCGTTGCAGCGCAGCGAACAGCCGGTCCCGATGCGCGAGGAGTCCGCGGTGGAGTCGGCCTGAGTGACGGTCTTCCACCGGTACCTCGGTGCCCTGCTCGTCCTGCTCTTCGTCGTGCTGTTCGTGTGGGGCATCACCCTGCGGGTCCTGCGCCGTGACGAGGGCCCGGCCTCGCTGTGGGTCGTCCAGCACTGGACGGAGAACCTGCTGGTCGTCCAGACCGTGCTGGGCATCGTGCTGCTGCTGCTCGGCCGGCGCGTGTTCGTCCAGCCCGACGCGTGGCTGCACTACCTCTACGGCTCGCTGTTCCCGCTCATCGCCGTGGTCGGTGGGCGCATCGCCGGGCTGCGGCGCGAACGCTACGAGTACCTCGGCCTGGCCTGGGGGGCGTTGTTCGCGCTCGGCCTGACGTTGCGGGCGCTGCAGACCGGCTGCGGGTACACCGTCGGCGAGATAGCCCGGTGCCTGCGCCTGTCCTGACGGCCGGGCGGACGGGAAGTTCGGGCCAGCCGGACGCGTTGATGCTGACGAACCCCCGACGGCCACGCATGGCGCCGCGCGTGAGCCGTGACCCGACGCTTCCCGACCTCCGGAGTTCCTGGTGACCCTGCGTTTCGGCATCACGTTCGACTACCTGTGCCCCTTCGCCCGCAACGCCAACGAACACGTCGTCACCGCCCTGCGCGGTGGTTCCGACTGGGACGTCGACTGGGTCCCGTACAGCCTCGCCCAGGGGCACGTCGAGGAGGGCCAGACCGACGTCTGGGACCTCGACGACCCCCACGGCGCGTCCGGCATCCTGGCGCTGCAGGTGGGCCTGTACGTGCGCGACCGTGCACCCGAGCGCTTCCTCGACGCACACGAGGCCCTGTTCGCCGCCCGGCACGACCACGGTGGCGACCTGAAGGACCCCGAGGTGCTCGCCCGCGCCCTGCGAGCCGTCGGCCTGGACGCCGACGCGATCCTCGCCGACGTCCGCGAGGGCGAGGTCCTCGAGCAGCTGCGCAAGGAGCACGAGGCCGGTGTGCGCGACCACGACGTCTGGGGCGTGCCGACCTTCATCGCGGGTGACCGCGCCGTGTTCGTCCGCCTCATGGACCGTCCCGAAGGCGACGTGGCCCGCGCGACCCGCAGCATCGAGCAGGTCGTCGACCTGGTGGTCAACGCACCGATGCTGCACGAGTTCAAGCAGACCGACCTCCCCCGCTGACGCGGCGGTGCGGCGCGCCTCGCGGCGCGCCGCTCAGCCGCCGAGGATCTCGCGGGCCCGGACCACGTCGTCGGCCACGACCACGAGGTGGCTGCCGGCGGCGATGTAGGCCTGCTCGATGTTGACGCCGGCGTCGGCCAGACGCCGGCACGCCGCACCGAGCTGGCCCGGCTCGTCGGGCAGCGCGACCACGGCGACGTCGCGGGACGCCTTGACGTCGAAGCCGGCCTCGCGCAGCAGTTGCACGGCGTCGTCGGCGCGATCCACCAGCACGTGCACCAACCCCTTGCCGCGGCCGGTGAACGCGCTGATGGCCTCGATGTTGATGCCCGCGTCGCCGAGGGTCTCGCCCAGACGCGCCAGCACGCCCGGCTCGTCGTCGGGGATGATGACCAGGTCCTTGCGCACGGGCGGCCTCGCAGATCGGTGGCGGCCCAGGCTACTCGCCTCGCCCGACGGGCCGACGCCCTCGATGCCCGCATTCGAAGCCCGGCCCCGCCGTTGCTACACTGCCCGCCGCGCTCGGCGCCCGCTCTGCGGGGTCATCCCTCGCAAGCGACTCCCGGTCCGGGGTAGCTCAGTTGGCAGAGCGTTCGACTGTTAATCGAAATGTCGCCGGTTCGAGCCCGGCCCCCGGAGCCTCGCACGTCACGACGGCCGCCCCCTGGGCGGCCGTCGTCGTGTTCGGGGCGCGACCGATCGGTCAGCCGGGGCGGCTCAGCACCAGCTTGCCGAACAGCTCCCCGCGGACCATGCGCTCGAACGCCGCGCGGCCCTGCTCCATCGGCAGCACGTCGTCGATCAGCGGTCGGACCCCGGTCGCGTCCAGGAGTTGCACCAGCCGCTGCAGCTCCTGGCGGGTCCCCATCGTGGAACCGACCACCCGCAGCTGGCGGTAGAACACGCGCGCGAGGTCGGCGGGCGGGTTCGGCCCCGAGGTCGCCCCGGCGACCACCACCACGCCGCCCGGTTCGAGGGCGCGCAGCGAATGCTTCCAGGTCGCCTCGCCGACCGTCTCCAGCACCGCATCGACACGGCCGGGTAGCCGCTCTCCCGCCGCCACCCCGACGTGGGCGCCGAGCTCCTGGGCCCGCTTCAGCTTCGTCTCGTCACGGCTGGTCACCGTCACGTGCAGCCCGGCGGCACGGGCCAGCAGGATCGCGGCCGTGGCGACGCCACCACCGGCACCCTGGATCAGGACCCGGTCGCCCGGGCGCAGCTCACCACGGGTGAACAGCATCCGGTAGGCGGTCAGGTAGGCCGTGGGCAGGCAGGCCGCCTCCTCGAACGAGAGGCTGGCCGGCTTGGGGACGAGGTTGCGTGCCGGCACCGCCACCACGTCCGCGAACGTGCCGTCGTAGCGCTCGGAGAGGATGTTGAAGTCGTGCGCGAGGGTCTCGTCGCCGTCGGGGGTTGCGATGACGGCGTGGACGACGACCTCGCGGCCGTCGGCGGTGAGTCCCGCGGCGTCGCAGCCGAGCACGATGGGGAACCGGTCGGGGTCGATGCCGACCCCGCGCAGCGTCCAGACGTCGTGGTGGTTCAGGCTCGCGGCGCGCACGCGAACGAGCTCCCACCCGGGTGGTGGCGCGGGGTCGGGGTGCTCGCCCAGGGCGAGGCCGCCGAGCGGGTCGTCGGAGCTTGCGGTGGTGGCGGTGATGGCGAACATGTGGCCACCCTAGACACCGACGACGCGCCGGGCGTCAGCGGCAGACGTCCCAGCGGCCGCGGCACGACGAGGAGACCGCCATGGAGCACACGATCCGGAGCACCCGGCTGGTGGCGGTGCGCGGGGATCTGACGCGCCAGGACGTGGACGCGATCGTCAACGCCGCCAACGTGCACCTGCGTCACGGGGGCGGGGTCGCCGGCGCGATCTGCCGCGCCGCCGGGCCGGACGTGCAGGCGGAGTCCGACGCCTGGGTCCGAGCGCACGGCCCGCTGCACGACGGCCAGGCCGCCGTGACGAGCGCCGGACGGTTACCGGCCGCGGCGGTCGTCCACGTCGCCGGGCCCGTGTACGACGCCGGCCGGGACGACAACCAGCCGCGGCTGCGTGCCGCCGTGACCGCCGCGCTCGACGCCACCGCCGAGCGGGGTCTGCGGACGGTCGCGTTCCCGGCCATCTCGGCCGGCATCTACGGCTATCCGCGCGACGAGGCGACGCGGGTCGTGGTGGAGGCGGCGGCCGCCTGGGTCGACGAGCACCCCGGGATGCTCGACGAGATCCGGCTGGTGGGCTACGACGACGCGGCCCACGACGACTTCACCGCCGCCCTGGCGGGCCTTGCCGCGCCGGGCTGACCAGCGCGACCGGCAGGTGGGCGTCCGGACCGCCTGCCGCTGGCCGCTCCCCCGCCAGGACCTGCTCGACCAGCGCCGCCGCCACGTGCGGACCCAGGTGGGACGCCTGGGCGGCCAGCCGTCGGACCGCGACTCGTGGGCGCGGATCCGCCAGGGCACGCGCCACCCGCCAGCGCAGCCGGCGTGGGGACAGGCGGGCAGGCGCCAGCACGCTGGCGACCCCCGCCTCGCGCAGCCTGGCCGCGGCCTCCCGCTGGTCGCCCTGGAGCGGGACGACGACCAGCGGCACCCCGGCCGCGGCCGCCTTGGAGACGAAACCACCGCCACCCGGTCCGACCGCCAGGGCGGCGCCGGCCAGCAGCGGCGCGTGGGGGCCCCGCCCGACGACCAGCCGCTGGCCCGCGCGCGGGTGCAGATCTCCCGAGGTGACGACCAGCCGCACGTCGAGGTCGCACAGGCCGGCCAGCGCCGTCCGCCCGAGGCCACCGGAGACGCCCGTGGCGGTGGAGTCGGTGACGACCACCAGCGGCTCGTCGCCCTCGGGGGGCGCGAGCGGTGGCAGGTCGGGCTCGACGGCCAGCGGGCCGACGACGTGGACCCGTTCCGGCCACGCCCGCCGGCGCCGCTCCAGTGCGGGCAGCGTGGCCACCAGGCGCAGCAGCGGTTCCACGCGCCGGTCCAGCCCGATGCGCCGCGCCGCAGCCGCCGCCTGACGTCGGCCGAGCGCGAGCGACCGCTGTTGCTGCACGTGGATGCGCCGATCGTCGAGCCGACGCAGCGGATGGCGCGCCGGCGCCCGCCCGAGCCCGACGGGTGGGAGGTCGGGCGCCGGGTCGGGCAGGTGGTGGGGCACCACCTCGACCCACGGCCGCCCGAGCAACTGCGCGGCGAACCCGCCGGCGTTGGTCAGGACGTCGGCCACGACCAGGTCCGGAGGATGGATCGACAGCGCATCGGCCAGTGCGACCGCCATGTCCGCGCCACGCGTCCACAGCAGGTGCCCGAGATCGCCGTCCTGCGACGTGGGGGCCAGCTGTGGCAGCTCGCGGAAGGCGCAGCCGTGCGCGGCCGCGAGCGCCGCGTGCCCCGCACCGCTGCAGAAGACGACCTCGTGGCCGCGCTCGGCGAGCGCCGAGGCCACACCCAGCGTGGGCAGTGCGTGGCCGGCGTCCGGGCCGGAGACGACCGCGATGCGGCTCACCCGACCAGGGTCCCGGCGCCCGGTGTCTCGCGGCGCCGCACGTCCTGCCACGCACGTGCCAGCCCGTCGACCGCCCGGCGCAGCTCGTCCGGCGGGCGGCTGAGCGTCAACCGGACCCGGTCGAGGTCACGCCCCAGCGAGGAGCAGGCCCGGGCGGGTGGCACCAGCACCCCGTGCGCGGCGGCCGCGGCCGCCACGGCGTCGCCGGAGACCCCACCGAGTCCGACCCACATGCTCATGCCGCCGGCCGGTAGGTCGAAGGTCCACTCCGGCAGCCGCTCGGTCAGTGCCTGCGCCAGTGCCTCCCGACGCTCCCGCAGCAGCGAGCGGCGCCGGGTCAGCAGCGGCTGCAGGCCCGCGAGGGTCCGGGCGGCCGCGAGCTGCGGAGAGACCGCCATGCCCAGGTCGATGGCCGTCTTCACGCGCGCCAGTTGCGGGACCTGGGCGGGTTCGGCGCGGATCCAGCCGACCCGCAACCCACCCCAGACCAGCTTCGACAGCGAGCCGACCGTGACCACGTGCTCGGCGAGCTCGGGAACCGTGGCGGCCAGCGGCGGCGGCGGGGGTTCGTCGATCCACAGCTCGTGGAAGATCAGGTCGTCGATGAGCAGGACGCCGCCCTCCGCGGCGGCCTCGACGACGAGGCGGCGGACGTGGGGCGGCATCACCGCGCCGGTGGGGTTGTGGTGCGACGGGATGAGGAAAGCGAGGTCGGCCCGCCGCTCGCGCAACGCCCGGAGGAGCGTGACGGGGTCCTTGGCGGCCTCCGGGACGGTGCTGGCGCGCAGATGGCGCAGCGTCAGCAGCTCGAGGATGCCCGACCAGCTGACGTCCTCGAGGAGAAGAGGGTCCCCGGGCCGCAGGCGGGCCGTCAGGAGGACGTCGACCGCCTGCTGGCCGCCGTTGGTGACGATGATCTGCTCCGGCTCGGTCGGTAGCCCGAGCGTCGTGAGGTGCCGGGCCAGCGCCGCGCGCAGGATCGGGTGCCCGAGGGGCCAGTAGCCGGCGGTCCCGGCGGCGACGGCACGGAACTCCTCGGTCGTGGGCAACTCGAGCTCCCGGAGGAGGTCGACGTCGGCGTCCCAGGCGGCCACCCGCAGGTCGACCCCCTCCGCCCGCGGTCCGGCGAGCACCGCGTTGATCGACGACGCCGACAGGCGTGTGGCCGGTGAGGCGGCCCGGCCGTCCTCGTCCCCGGAGCCCACGACGGTCCCGCTGCCATGGCGGGTGTGGACGAGCCGGTCGTCGCGCAGCCGCGCGTACGCACGCACGACCGTGCCCCGGCTGATGCCCAGCACGCTGGCCAGCTGCCGCTCGGCCGGCAGCCGGGTCCCGGCCGACAGCAGCCCGCCCGCGATCGCGACCTTCAGCGCAGCGACCAGCCGATCCACCGGGCGGCCGCCGCCGGCCTCCCAGTCGCCGAGCACATCGCGCAGCTCGTAGGCGTCCACGGTGTCGCTCCCGATCTCCACGTCCGCGGCCCAGCTTGCCACCGCAGCGACGCAAGCGGACCCGCCGATAGACCGCTGGAACGGATCCACCCGGCCGAAGTGGACTCATCCTAGCCGGAATGGATCCATTGAGATGCGAGTGGACCATCTCATTGGTCCCGTTGTGCGGGATGGTGGCGGACGTCACCGTCCGAAGAGGTCCATGATGCTGCTCTCCCCCAGCCCCTCCGCCGCCGCGGCCGTCGAGGCCCGCCCGGAGTCGCCGCTGACCTGGTCGGGACTGGCCGGCCTGGTCGCCGAGGCCGGCGAGTCGACCGCACCCGCCCTGCGCCGTCTCGTCGACACCCTCGAGCACGAACTGGACTGCGAACTGCCCGACAGCGCGAGCGACCCGGTGGTCGTGCTGGTGCGCCGCTTCGCCCGCGCCCACGCCCGTGCCCGGGCGACCTGCACCCCACTCCCGCACCACGACGACGTGCTGGGCGCCGCCCTGCGCCTGCAGGCGGCCTGAGCGCAGCCCCTCGGGTCTAGAACCCCGCGTCGACGGCGTCCCCGGGCGGCGCGAGGAAGGCGTCACACCATCCGCCGACCCGCGCCGCCGTCCGGGGGTCGTGGAGACGCACCAGGACCTCGACCGCGTCCGGCGCCGGCGCGGCCGGCCAACGGACGACGGTGACCCGGGCCGCCTCCAGGGCCAGCCGGCGCGACCATTCGTGGCGTACCGCGTCGGCGGCCAGGCCGCTGCCGGCGCGTACGATCACGCGCACGCGGCCGGCGTCGACCTGCGCATGCGCCCGCAACCAGTCGAGGGCCCGCACCAGCAGGTCGGCGCGCGGCGTGGCGAGCGTCACGGCGTGCGCGTCGGCCTCCGAGACGGCCGCCAGCAACCCGAGCCCGGCTGCGAACGCCGGCTCGGTCGCCAGACGCCCCACCGCCTCCTCCGCGGCCCGCCGCCGACGGTCGTCGGCGAGGGCGGCCTCACCGTCGGGCGCCGCCGCCACCGGTGGACGGGGCGCAACGGCCGCCAACGTCTGCCCGATCCACGCCCGCACCAGCAGTTCGTCGACCTGTAGACGCTTCGCGATGGTCGCCGCGCCGAGTCCGGCACGCCGCAGCGCGCGGGCCCGGGCCGGCCGCGTGTCGCTGGGATCCTCGTCCGCCGGGTCCGTCGGTCGGGTGGCTGGTGCCCGGACCGTGGGTGCGTCCACCACCGTGAGCGGCGGCAGCGTGTCGGGGGCGACGGTGCGACGGGCTCGAGCGGTCAGCGCGAACGGGATCGGCTGGTCGGCCTCGTCGTCGAACGGCAGGGGCTGCTGCGCCGCGAGGGAGGTGGACGCCCCCACGGCGACGTCGTCGCGAACCTGGTTCTCGTCCATGGTTCGACACTACGTCGGGGGTGTGACACGTCCGCCGGCCGGCGGGCGCGGTCAGCCGCGCAGGTAGCCCTCGAGGGCGTCGGCCAGGGCCGGGTGGCGCAGCTTCGCCAGCGCCTTTGCCTCGATCTGCCGGATGCGCTCGCGGGTGAGCCCCAGCTCGGAGCCCACCTGCTCCAGCGTCTGCGGCTGGGCGTCGTGCAGGCCGAAACGCCGCTCGATCACCGTGCGCTCGCGGGGCGACAGTTCGTCCAGCACGCTGGCGAGGTGCTGCTGGAGCAGCAGGTACGAGGCGGCCTCCAGCGGCACGATCGCGTTGGCGTCCTCGATGAGCTCCCCCATCGAGGCGTCGCCCTCCTCGCCGACCGGGGCGTCCAGCGACGTGGGATCGACGGCCAGGCGCCGGAACTCCTCGATCTTCTCCACCGGCAGCTCGACGGCGTGGGCGACCTCCTCGGTCGTCGGCTCGCGGCCGAGGCGCTGGACCAGCTGCCGCTCGACGCGCTTGATCTTGTTCATCGTCTCGACCAGGTGCACCGGGATCCGGATGGTGCGCGACTGGTCGGCGATGGACCGGCTGATCATCTGACGGATCCACCACGTCGCGTACGTGGAGAACTTGTAGCCACGCGTGTAGTCGAACTTGTCGACGGCACGCATGAGGCCGAGGTTGCCCTCCTGGATCAGGTCGGGGAACAACAGCCCCCGCCCGAGATAGCGCTTGGCGATCGAGACGACCAGGCGCAGGTTGGCCTCGATCAGGGCGGCCTTGGCGTCGCGGCCCAGCCGCTCGACGCGCCGCAGCCGGGCCCGCTGCTCGGGCGAGAGCTCCAGCATGGAGTCCAGCACCTCGCTGGCGAACGCTCCCGCCTCCACGCGCTTGGCGAGGTCGACCTCCTCCTCCGGGGTGAGCAGGTCGACGCGGCCGATCTCGTTGAGGTACAGCCGCACCGCGTCCACGTTGGCGGCCCCGTCGACCGGGGCGGCAGCCGGTGTCCCGGGGGTGTCGGTGCTGTCCTCGACGATGGCGATGCTGGAGCGGCGCAGCTGGCGGGCCACCGTCAGGGCCATGGTGCCGTCGAGGCCGGCCGACTTCAGCGCGGCGCCCACCTCGCTGGTGGTGACGAAACCACGGTCCGCGCCCACTTCCATGAGCTCGGCGATCTCCGGCGTCCGCGTAATCGCCTCGCGCTCGACCAGGTCGACCACATCGGCGTGGCGGGCCGCGTCGTGCGCCGCCTGCTGTGTGTCGTCGTCCCCGGCTTCTTCGGCGGCGAGGTCGGCGTCGGACGGCTCGGGCGGCTCGGCGCGCTCGGTCGGCAACACGGTGACAGTCCCCCCCTCGGCAGGCTGCGCCGACGTGGTCGACCATCCGGTCCCCTCGCCTGGCGGCACAGCGACTCCTCCAAGGTCACCCGTGGCGCGGTGGCGTTCCCCGACCGGCGCCGTTCGCGCCTCCGTCTGCTCGACGGAGCCCGCGCGCTCGTCCGGCAGGCTAACCGCCGCCTCGGAGGCGGGTGCCGGGCTCGTCGGTGCGACACGCGGGTCGCGCACCGGTCGCACGAGCGAGGCGGACACCGGAACATCCGGGATGTCCGGCCCGGGTCATTCGCCCACGGCCGTGAGGGAGCGGCGGCGCTGTTCGAGCTCGCGCAGCTGCGCCAGGACCGCCACCAGTTCCTCGCGGTCGCGGCCGTGGTGCAGCGTCTGCAACCGCTGCTTGAGGGCGCGCTCCTCGGCCTGGAGTCGGTCGGCCAGCAGCGACCGGATACGCCATGCGGCGACCTCGGCGTCCAGCGGGACGGGTTCCTCCTCCAGCGCCAGCTCGCGGATCCGGCCCCGCAGGGCGTCGTCGGGGGCGGCTTCGAGCACCGCGGTCAGTTCGACGCCGGCACCCCCCGCCGCCTGGAGCGTGGCGAAGACCTGGCGGGCCACCGGGTGCGTGAAATCGTCCTCGACGAGTTCGAACCACTCGTCGGGCAGCCACTGCGGCGCCTGCAGCGCCGTGCGCAGCGCCTCGCGTTCGCGCCGCACGCGGGCACGATCGAGTGCAGCGACCCCGCCGACCGCGCCCCCGCCGCCGCCGGGGCGCGGCCCGACGGGTGCCACGCCCTCGTGGGCGTCCAGTTCCACGCCCAGGCGGGCGGCAGAGCGCACGACGAACTCGTAGGCCACGCCGACGCGGGCCGCCACCTCGGTGCGGGCCCACTCGCGGCGCAGGTCCAGGTCCGGCTCGCGACCGACGATCTCCAGCGCCTCGCGCAGCGCCGCGGTGCGGCCCGCCTCGGTCGTCAGATCCGCGTCGGCCAGCCGGTGGCGGACCACGAACGGCACGACCGGCGTCGCGTCCGCGACCGCCGCCCGCATCCCGTCGGCGCCGACCTCACGGACCAGGTCGGCCGGGTCGCGCCCGTCGGGAAGCACCAGCACCCGCAGGTCGAGGTCGGCTCCGCCGCCGTCCCCGGCCAGCTCCCGTGCGGCCTCCCAGGCTCGCTCGGCCGCCTTGACGCCAGCCTGGTCACCGTCGAAGGCGAGCACGACCCGTTGTGCGTAGCGCGACACCATCCGCAGGTGTTCGAGGCCGACCGCGGTGCCGCAGGTGGCGACGGCGTTCGCGAACCCCGCCTGGTGCAGCGCCATGACGTCGGTGTAGCCCTCGCAGATCAGCACCTCCTCGGCACGCACGATCTCCGCGCGGGCCTGCGGGACGCCGTAGAGCACCCGTGTCTTCTTGTACAGCGGCGTCTCGGGCGAGTTGAGGTATTTGGGCGGGTCGAAGTCGCCGTAGTCCAGCCCCGGCAGGATGCGGCCCCCGAACCCGATCACGTCGCCGCCGGGATCGTGGACCGGGAAGATCAGCCGGCCGCGGAACCGGTCGCGCAGGCCGCCACGCTCCGTCCGGACCACCAGCCCGGTCGCGATGAGGTCCTCCGCCGGGAGGCCCGAGCGGGTCAGCGACTGGGCCAGCGCCTCCCATTGGTTGGGCGCGTAGCCGACGTCGAAGCGCCGGGCGTCGTCGCGGCCGAAGCCGCGCTCCTTGAGGTAGCTGCGCGCCACCTCGCCCTCCGCGGAGAACAGGGTGGTCCGGAAGAATTCCAGCGCGGCGGCGGTGACTTCCACCAGGCGCGAGCGCTGGCCGATGGCCTGCCGGTCGCGGGCCGACAGTTCCTCGTAGCGAAGGGTGAAGCCGCTGCGCCGCGCCAGGGCCTCCACCGCCTCGGGGAACTCCAGTCCCTCGATGCGCATGAGGAAGTCGTAGATGTCGCCGGACGCGTCGCAGCCGAAGCAGTGGTAGAAGTTGCCGTCCGGCGCGACGGTGAACGACGGCGTCTTCTCGGTGTGGAACGGGCACAGGCCCTTGTAGCGGCTGCCGGCCCGCTTGAGTGTGGTGTAGTCGCCGGCGACCGCGACGATGTCGGCCTGCCGCCGCAGGCTCTCCACGTCGTCCTTGAGGATCCGGCCGGCCACCTACGACTCCGTCAGGCCACGAGGTTCTGGTCGTCCCAGTCCGGGTCGAGCTCGTGCAGGAACGCGGCGATGCGGTCCACCTCGGCCGTCTCGCCGATCTCCGCGGCGGCGGCGCGCAGCCGCACCAGGCAGGCGAGGAAGCCGCGATTGGCCGGCTGCGACCAGCGCACGAAGCCGCGACCGCCCCAGCCGGCGGCTCGCAGGGCGTCGAGCCCGCGGTGGTAGCCGACCCGCGCGTAGGCGTAGCGCTCGATCGGTTCGCGGCCGAGGGCGGCCAGCTGGGCCCAGCCCTCGAGGAACGTCGGATGGTCGGCGACGACGGCACTGACCGCCAGCAGCCGGGTGTCCGGGTCGGCGGCCAGGGCACCGGCGAGCGCCTCACGCGCCGCGTCGGGCGGCGGTGGCAGCACCGTCTCGTGACGATCGGCCATCGGGAGCTCAGCCATACACACCTCGTCGTCGTTCGCGGGGGCGCCGAAGGTAGCCGTCGTGGGCTGGCTAGCCTCGCCGTCACGCCCCGCCCCGCCGTTTCCCGGAGCCCTCGTGACCGTCCGCTACGCCGTCGACCTGCGCGACCGCCTGCACCACCTCGTGCGCGTGACGCTGACCGTGCCGGCGGACGTGGCCGCCGGCGCACGCATCGTGCTGCCGGTGTGGACGCCCGGCAGCTACGTCGTGCGGAACTACGTCCACCACGTGCAATGGATCCGCGCCCGCGACGAGGCGGGCGCGGTCGTTGACCTCGTCCCCGACGGGCACACCGCCTGGCGGCTGCCCGAGCTGGCCACGGGTGAGGTCGAGGTCGAGCTCGAGCTGTACGCCAACGAGCTCACGGTGCGTACCAACCACGTCGACGACCACCACGCCCTGCTGATCCCGGCCGCCACGTTCCCGTTCGTCGAAGGTGCCGAGGACCGCCCCCACCTCGTGCACCTGCCGGCCACCGAGGGCCACCGGGTGTGGTCGTTGCTGCCGCCGGGCGACGCACCCGACACGTACCGGGCCGACCATCGCGACCACCTCGTCGACAGCGCCTTCGAGGTGGGCGCGCTGCCCGCGGTCGACTTCGAGGTGGCGGGCGTGCCGCACACGTTCGTGTGGGCCGGTCACGGCGGGCACCCCGACCTCGACGCCATCGCCGCCGACGCGACCGCGATCGGCCGGGCCGCCGTCGCGCTGTTCGAGGGTGAGCTGCCGATCGAGCGCTACGTGTACCTGTGCACCGGCTGGCACGAGGGTGGCGGCGGGCTCGAGCACCGCGACGGGTCGGTGCTGCAGATGCCGATCCGGACCTTCCAGGAGCCCGACCTGCTGGCTCGCTTCCAGTCGCTGATGGCCCACGAGTACCTGCACCTGTGGAACGTCAAGCGGCTGGTCCCGGCCGCGCTGGTGCGCCCCGACTACGAGCGTCCCACCCACACCGAGTCGCTGTGGGTCGCCGAGGGGTGGACCGCCTACTACGACGAGCTGCTGCCGCTGCGCGCGGGGGTGTGGACCCTGTCGCGGTTCCTCGACAACCTGCGCGACACGTGGCAGCGGGTGTTGGACACGCCGGGCGTCGCGCTGCAGTCGTTGCGCCGGGCGTCGCACGAGGCGTGGGTGAAGCACTACGTCCGCGACGAGAACACCGTCAACGCCAACACCGACTACTACGGCCACGGCGCGCTCGTGGCCTGGTACCTCGACCTGCTGCTGCGCGGGCTGCGGCCGGACGGTGACGGGCTCGACGAGGTGTTCCGGCTGCTCTGGCGCAGGCACGCGAACACGGCTGAGGGCTACACCGAGGCCGACGTCGAGCAGGCCGTGGCCGACATCGCGGGTACCGACCTGGGCAAGCTGTTCGAGGACCACGTCGCCGGCACGTCCGTCCCGCCGATCGACGAGGTCCTGGGGGCGGTCGGGCTGCAGGTCGTGCTCGCGACCGGCGAGGCGGCCCCCGACCTCGGCGTGCAGGTCGCCGAGGACGAGCGCGGTGTCACGTTCACGGCGGTCCTGCGCGGCCGGCCCGCCTGGGAAGCGGGTCTGACCGGCGGCGACCAGCTCGTCGCGATCGACCGGACCCGTGTGGGGCGCGGCGAGCTGGCCGGTCGCCTGCGCGCCCACGCTGCCGGCGACGAGGTGGCCGTCACCGTCCTGCGCGGGCCACGGCTGCTCACCCGCACGGTCACGCTCGGCACCCCACGACCGAGCCGCCGGCTGGTCCGTGACGAGGCTGCCGCCGACGCCCAACGCGCGGCATTCCGCCGCTGGACCGGCGTGGCCTGGGAGTCGGCGCCCACGGCCTGAGCCCTCGGGCTCCCCCGCCGGTTGGCCCGGGCTGGGAGGCCGGGGATAGCCTCGACGGCCCAGGCTCCGACATCCGTGGGGAACCTCTCGCATGGCGAACATCACCCGGCTCGTGGGCGGCGTCCTCGTCGCCATCGGCGTCATCGGCTACGTGGCCACCTCTGGCGCGCACGTCACCGCGCTGCTGCCCGCGGTCCTCGGCCTGGTCATAGGGGTGCTCGGCCTCGTGGCCGACCGGATCGACGCCGGGCAGCACGCCATTCACGCGTCCCTGGCGCTGGCGCTGCTCGGTGCCCTGGGCTCGCTGCCCCGGGTGGCCGGGATCGGTGAGGGCAGCCCGGCCGCGATCGCGTCACTGCTGACGGTCGTGGTCTGCCTGGGGTACGTCGCCCTGGGGGTGCGCTCGTTCGCCGCCGCACGTCGGGCGCGCCAGGAGGCCTGACCGCCCGCCGTGGCCCGAACCTTTCCGGCCACGGACCGCCGGTCTCAGGTGGCGAACTGCCAGGCGGCGGCGACCAGCGCGACGAGCACGACCAGCGCCCGCAGCGGACCGGCCGGCAGCCGCCGGCCGTAGCGCGAGCCGAGCCCGCCGCCGATCGTCGCGCCGATGGCGACGAGTCCGGCGACGCGCCAGTCGACGTCCGCGATCGCGATGAACAGCGAGGCCGACACGAGGTTGGCCACCCCGGCGAGCACGTTCTTGATGCCGTTGACTTGGGGCATGCCGCCGGCGACGAAGATGCCCAGCACGGCCAGCAGGATCACGCCCTGTGCGGCGCCGAAGTAGCCGCCGTAGATGCCCGTGGAGAACACGATCGCGTACAGGGCGACACCGGGCGTCACCGTCGCCGGCGGGCCCTCCACGGGTGCGTCCGGATCCGGGGCGGTTTCGGGCACCCGGGCGGCCCGGCGGCGGGTCACCCAGGCCGCGACCCGCGGCTGGGCGGCGGCGAGCACGGCGGAGAGCAGCAGCAGCGGCGGGATGACCTGCTCGAACGCCTCCGGCGGCAGGACGAGCAGCAGTGCGCCGCCGATGATCCCGCCGATCGCCGAGGCCGTCGCCAGCCGCCACAGCAGGTGCGTCTGGCCCCGCAGCGTGGCCCGGAACCCGTAGGCGCCCGTGACGGCGCCCGGCACCAGTCCGACCGTGTTGGAGACGTTGGCGACCACCGGCGGGAAGCCCAGCGCCAGCAGGGTCGGGAAGGTGATGAGGGTGCCGGCGCCGACGACCGCGTTCATGGCACCGGCCGCCATCCCGGCGAACAGGATGACGACGGCGTCGAACGCAGCCACGGGGCACGGACCTTCGGCTCGGGAGCGACCTCCAACGCTAGGGCACGGCGACCCCCTCGCCGTGCACCGCGACGCGGACGCGTCCCTCCCCGACCTGCCAGGTCGTCGTCGTGACGGCGGCGGCCAGCGCGTCGTCGTGCGTGACCAGCAGCAGTGCGCCGCCCCAGTCCGCCAGGGCGGCCTCCAACCGCTCGATCGACGGCAGGTCGAGGTGGTTGGTCGGCTCGTCGAGCACCAGCACGCTCGCCGAGCCGGCGAGGAAGCGGGCCAGTGCCAGCTTGCGGGCCTCACCCGGCGAGGGCGCGTCGGTCACCAGCACACGGTCCGGATCGACGCCCAGCGTCGCGAGCGTGCCGAGCACCCGGCCGCGCTGGTCGTTGTCCAGGGCCCGCAGCGACGCCAACTCGGCGCCCGGGTCGGCCAGTTCCTGCGACAGCCGTCCGACCCGCTCCGGGGTGCCGTCCAGGGCGCGCAACAGCGCGGTGACGAGCGTCGTCTTGCCGGCCCCGTTGCTGCCCGCGACGTGGACCCGCTCGCCGCGGTGCAGCGCGACGTCGACGTCATGGAGCAGCACCTCACCGCCGGCGTGGCGGATGTCGCCGCGGACCGTGGCCAGCACCCGCCGACCGCTGCCGACCTGCCGGAAGGTGACGTCGCCGCCGGGCTCGCGGCGCACGTCGAACGCGTCGGCCTCGGTGCGGGCACGGCCGACGCGCGCGTTCATCTGGGTCACGCGCCGCGCGAGCGCGGCCTCGGCCTTGCGCTGGGCGAACTTGCGACCGGCTTCGCGGGCGTCGGGCTGTGACGCTCCGGCCAGGCGACGTTCCCGCCGTGGGCCCGCCTCCGCGCCGTGCCGGTCGCGGCGGACGTCGGCGAGGATCCGTTCCTGCCGGCGCAGCTCCCGCCGGGCGCGGTCGTGTGCCTCGCGTTCCGCGCGCTCGGCCGCCCGCCAGCGCGCCGCTGCCTCCCCGTAGCTGCCGGCGTGCAGCTCCAGCTGTGCCCGGTGCACGCGCAGGGTGCGGGACGTGAGGCGCTTGAGCAGGGCGCGGTCGTGGCTGACGACCAACCCGAGGCCCCGGAAGCCGGCCAGCGCGTCGACCAGCAGGTCGCGGGCGTGCGCGTCGAGGTGGTTGGTGGGCTCGTCGAGCAGCAGCACGTCGGGGTCGTCGGCCAGGGCTGCCGCGACCTGCCATCGCTTGCGCTGGCCGGGTGAGAGCGCGTCCCAGCCGCGTCCGAGCGTCGGGTCGAGGTCGTCGGGGTCCAGGGCGAGGCGGCGCCGCAGCCGCTCGGCGACACCGTCCCACTGCCAGGCGAAGCCGACCACGTCGTCGGTGAGGTCGTCGACCTCCTGTCGGACGAGGCGCGGCGGTGCCGACACCTGCACGTCGAGATCGCCCGCGGTCGGCCGGACGTCACCGGCCAGCAGGCGCAGCAGGGTCGACTTGCCGGCGCCGTTGGCGCCGACGACGCCCACGAACGGGCGCGGTTCGCCGGGCGGGGACGCGGCGAGGTCGAGGTCGACCTCGTCGAGCACGGTGGCGGCCAGGGTGTGGGCGTACGAGACGCCCCGCAGGTGCAGGGAGACCACGGTCGGTCCTTCGCTGCGCGGCCGCGGCGACGGCACGCGCGGATCGAGCCGGCGGCGCACGACGGCGCACGACCGGCAACGGCGAGATCAGCCGTGGATCCGCAAGAAGGACGCTCCCGGGACGGGGTCGTGGTGGGACCGGCGGCGCGGCGCTGCCGACGCGGCGCGGTCGGGGGTGACGCTACCGGACCGCCGGAGCCGGCGTCCAGCGTCTTCAGAGCTCGCCGCGCAACTCCTCGAGGCGATCGCGTACCTCGTACAGCCGCCCGGCGACGCGGCGGAACGCGTCCACGTCGAGGTCCGGCTGGGCGAGCCGGTCCGTCAGCACCTCGACCTCCAGGGTGAGCAACTCCACCTCGGTGCGCACCCGGTGGACGGCGTCCAGGCTCGCGAAGGGACGGGCGACGATGGCCTCGTGCAGCAGCTTGCGGGCACGTTCGTCGCGGCGCACCACCTCGAGCGGGACACCGGCACGCCTGAGCAGGTCGTCGAGGTCGGGCAGCGCACGGTCGAAGGGCAGGGCGAGCAGCGCGTCCTCGAGCCGCACGAGCGCATCCTCGGCTTCGTGCGGCGGGCGCGTGGACGCGTCGTCGCGTGACTCCTCGTGCACGCCTTCGCGGTCACCGGACACGACCGCACCTCCTCACCGGCACCTCATGGTATCGGTCGCACGTCCCGATCCGGCGCGGCAACACGCAGTATGGACCGTTGCCGTGGCGTACGTCCCGCCGTTTGCGACCATCGGTCGCGAGACCACGAGGATCGGCGGTGGGAAGGCGGCGGTCGCGCGACGCGACGCCGGGACTGCACCCGGCGCGAGCGTGCGGCAGGATGTGCCACATGGACCACATCCCTTCCCCCAAGGATCTGCGCAGCGCCGCGCGCGCCTGCACGTTCCTCGCCTATGCCGCCGGGCTGGCCGGCGTGGCCGGCGGCACCCTGATGCTGCGCGAGGACGAGTTGGCCATGGCGCTGGTCCTCTACACCGTGACCTTCGCGGTGGGTGCGGCGCTGATGGGTGTCGCCGTGCTGGTGCGGGCGGTCGCCGGCCTGTCGACGCAACTCGCCCGCGTGGAGTCCGACGTCCGGGTGCTCGTGGGCGAGCGTGCCCGCGGCGCGCCGCCGCGGGACGAGCGCGACCCCTGGCGTGGCTACCACCCGCCGTGACCGCCGCGTCCGGACGCGTGGCGGCCCGCTCCGGACGTGGAGCGGGCCGCCGGGAGCGGTGCCGGCGTCGGCGTCAGGCGGGCGGGCAGGCGGCCTTCAGGGCCGCCACGACCTCCGGTGTCGCGATGTCGAGCGCGACGGCGTAGTCGGTCAGCACCTGGTTGGCGAGCGCCGGGTCGTCGCGGTGGATCGCGAGGACGTCCGCGAACGGGATCGAGTCGCCGCTGCCGATCGGGTACTCGAGACCGTTCTGGGCGACGCTCGTCAGCAGACCCTGACTCTTCAGGACGCCGATCCCGAACTGCTGGCAGGTGCTGCCGGCGGGCTTGCCGCCGCCACCGGCGCCGGCCGGCGGGCCGGCAGCGACCGCCGGCAGTGCGGTCACGAGCGTGAGGCTGGCAGCGGCGATGCCGACGAACAGGCGGCGCATGGTCGACTCCTGGGCCGAGGGGATTGGACGCAGACCATCCGTCACACCCCCGGCCCACGGACCGCCCGGCGCGCGTCCATCGCCTTCCCGCGGTGCCGGCGCGCGCGGTCGGCCGGTGTCCTCAGCAGGCGGGCAGGCGCTCGGCGAGGTAGTCGACGAGCCGGTCGATCGAGACCCGGTCCTGGGCCATCGTGTCGCGGTCCCGAACCGTCACCGCCTTGTCGTCGACCGACTCGAAGTCGACCGTCACGCACAGCGGCGTCCCGATCTCGTCCTGACGGCGGTACCGGCGGCCGATGGCCTGGGTCTCGTCGTAGTCGCACATCCAGCGGACCTTGACCGCGTCGAAGACCTGCTTCGCCAGCGGCGTGAGCTCCTCCTTGCGCGACAGGGGCAGCACGGCGACCTTGTAGGGCGCGAGCCGCTTGTCGAGCTTCAGCACCGTGCGGTTCTGCAGCTCGCCCTTCGCGTCGGGGGCCTGCTCGACCCGGTAGGCGTCGAACAGGAACGCCAGCGTCGCGCGCGTCGCCCCCGCCGCGGGCTCGATCACGTACGGCACGTAGCGGTGGTCGTTGGGCTGGTCGTAATACGACAGGTCCTTGCCCGACGCGGCCGCATGCGCCTTCAGGTCGAAGTCGGTGCGGTTGGCCAGGCCCTCGAGCTCGGACCAGCCCATCGACGCGTCCGGGAAGAAGTACTCGATGTCCACCGTGCGCTTCGCGTAGTGGGACAGCTCGTCCTCGGCGTGCTCACGGATGCGCAGGTTCTCGCGACGGATGCCCAGATCCGTGTACCAGTCCATGCGCTCGTCGATCCAGTACTGGTGCCATTCCTCGTCGGTGCCCGGCGCGACGAAGAACTCCATCTCCATCTGCTCGAACTCGCGGGTCCGGAAGATGAAGTTGCCCGGCGTGATCTCGTTGCGGAACGACTTGCCCATCTGCGCGATGCCGAACGGCGGGCGCTTGCGGGTGGCGCGCTGGACCGTCGCGAAGTTCACGAACATGCCCTGCGCCGTCTCCGGCCGCAGCCAGACGCTGGACGCGTCGGACTCGATCGGCCCCATGTTGGTCCGGAACATGAGGTTGAAGTTGCGGGCGTCGCCCAGTGCGTCCTTGCCGCAGTTGGGGCACACGAGGTCGCCCTCTGCCCGTTCGTCGCCCAGCTGGGCCTCGCGCAGATGGTCCTCGCGGAAGCGCTGGTGGCAGTTGGCGCACTCGACCAGCGGGTCGGAGAAGTTGGCGAGGTGCCCGGAGGCCTGCCAGACCTCGGTCGGCCCGAGGATGGCCTGCTCCATACCCACCACGTCGTCGCGCAGCTGCACCATGGTGCGCCACCACTGGCGCTTGACGTTCTCCTTGAGCTCGACCCCCAACGGCCCGTAGTCCCAGGTCGAGCGCACGCCGCCGTAGATCTCGGCGGTCGGGAAGATGATGCCGCGCTGCTTGCACAACTCGACGATGGTGGCGAGTTCGACGGTGACGCTCGGGTGCGTGTCCGACACGGGAAACTCCTGGGACAGGGTTCGACCACCGCTGGCTGCGGCGGCGAGCGTCCCAGCCTATCGACCGTGCCCTCGCCTCACGGCGCGACCGATGAGTTCCGGGCACCCCCGGTGTCGTACCTGGCACGGCCGACGACCCCGCGCCCGGGACGGGCGCTTGACCTCGAGCAAGGTCGAGGTCCTACGGTCCGGCCGAGTGGCCCGCGGAGACGCCCGCGCCGGCCGACGACGTCCACGGAGGTGAAGACATGCGTGCTCGCGACGCGTTCGCGATCGAGGCCGACGGCCTGACCAAGACCTACGGCGAGGTCCGCGCCCTCGACCGGCTCCACCTGCGTGTCCCCGCCGGCGGGGTCCACGGGGTGCTGGGTCCCAACGGTGCGGGCAAGACCACCGCGATCCGTTTGCTCGCCACGCTCGTACCCGCCGACGGCGGCCGCGCCCGGGTGCTCGGGCACGACGTGACGGAGGCACCCGACGAGGTCCGGGCACGGGTCAGCCTGACCGGGCAGTTCGCCTCGCTCGACGAGGACCTGACCGGCCTGGAGAACCTGGTGCTGGTGGCACGGCTGCTCGGTTTCCACCGGCAGGCCGCCCAGCGGCGTGCCCGCGACCTGCTGGGCGCCTTCGGGCTCGACGATGCCGCCGGACGCCAGGTGAAGCACTACTCGGGCGGCATGCGGCGTCGACTCGACATCGCCGCGTCGATCGTCGTGCGGCCCGAACTGCTGTTCCTCGACGAGCCCACGACCGGCCTGGACCCGACCAGCCGCGGGCAGGTCTGGGACATCGTGCGGGCGCTGGTCGCCGCCGGCACGACGGTGCTGCTGACGACGCAGTACCTCGACGAGGCCGACAAGCTCGCCAACCGGATCGCCGTGATCGACCACGGCCGCGTGATCGCCGAAGGCACCGCCGGCGAGCTCAAGGCATCGGTGGGCGGGGGGACGCTGCACGTCCGGTTCCGCCAGCCCGACGACCGCGCCCTCGGGGAGGTCGTGCTGGCCGAAGCCCTCGGCGCCACGCTCCACCTCGATCCCGACCCCGTGGCCCTGACCGCACAGGTCGACGACCCCGGCCGGGTGGCGTTGGCGCTGAGCCGGCTCGCCGACGCCGGGCTCGTCCCGGGCGAGTTCTCCCTCGGGCAGCCCAGCCTCGACGAGGTCTTCCTGGCGCTGACCGGACGGCCGGCCGAACCCACCAGCGACCGCGAGGAGGCCGCGGCATGAGCACCACGACACCCTTCTCCCCCGCCGGGTACGACGTGGACGCGATCGTCCGGGTCGCCGTCGCCAGCGACGACCGCCCGGCGCCGCCCTCGGCGACGACGACCTCGCTGACGTTCGCGTGGCGGGCACTGCTGAAGATCCGTCACGTGCCCGAACAACTGCTGGACGTGACGGTGTTCCCGGTGATGTTCCTGCTGATGTTCACCTACCTGTTCGGCGGGGCCGTCGCCGGGTCGACGGGCGCGTACCTGCAGGAGGTCGTGCCGGGCATCCTGGTGATGCAGGTCGCCTGGATCAGCATGTACACCGGCCACACCCTCAACCGGGACATCACCAAGGGCGTCCACGACCGCTTCCGGTCGCTGCCGATCTGGCGTCCCGCGACGCTGGTCGGGCCGCTGCTGGCCGACACGGTCCGCTACACGATGGCGTCGACGGTGATCCTCGGCCTGGGGTGGGCGTTGGGATTCCGGCCACAGGCCGGTGCCACGGGCCTCGTGCTGGGCATCGCCGTGCTGCTGGTGTTCTCGTTCAGCCTGTCGTGGATCTGGACGACGGCGGGCCTGCTGCTGCGCTCGGAGAACGCCGTGTTCTCGGTCGGCAACATGGTCATGTTCCCGCTGACCTTCGTCAGCAACGTGTTCGTGCCGACGGAGACGCTGCCGGGCTGGCTGCAGGGTTTCGTGGCCGTGAACCCGATCAGCCTGGTGGTCACCTCGGTGCGCGGTTTCGTGCACGGGTCACCGGACCTGCGCGCGACCGGGCTGGTGCTGGTGATCAGTGCGGCGCTGGTGGCGGTGTTCGGGCCGCTGACGATGCGGCTGTACCGGCATCCCCGCTAGTGCCGTCGCCGGCGGTGAAGGTCACGGGCGCGTCGAACGCCGCCTTGCGGGCGGCCCGGCGCAGGGCCCGCAGCAGTGGCCGGCCCGTGGCCAGCACCAGCCCGGCGGTGACCAGCGCCCGCGGGATGTCGAATCCGAGCGAGGTGACCAGCGTGAAGGCGACGAACCGGCGCAGGTTGTCGAGCAGCGGGTCACCGGCGACGAACGACACCGCCGTCGTCTCCGGCAGCGCGAACGGCCAGAACGACAGGTTCAGCAGCAACCCGTAGAGCAGGCCGGCCAGGGCGCCGTAGAGGGCCAGCAGCGCCAGTTCCGCCCGGCCACGCAGCGGCGGCAGCAGACCCGCCCCGGCACCCACCCAGGCGGCGCCGAGCATCTGGAACGGCAGCCACGGACCCACCCCGCCGGTCGTCAGTGCCGAGGCGAACAGCGTCGTCGCCCCGAGCACGAACCCGAACCCGGGCCCGTGCACCCGGCCGGCGAGGACCAGCAGGAAGAACACGGGCTCGAAGCCGGCCACGCCCGTGCCGAGCGGGCGCAGAGCCGCGCCCACGGCCGTCAGCACCCCCAGCATCGCCACCGCCTTGGCGTCGATGCCGCCCTCGGCGATCTCCGCCAGCACCACCACCAGCACCAGCGGCAGGAGGAGCGTGAACAGCAGCGGGGCGTCACGCAGCTGCGCCACGCCGGCGCCGGGGTCCACGAACAGCGGCCACGCGAAGGCAGCCAGGCCGATGCTCGACGCCAGCAGCACTGCCAGCGTCGCCCGCGGCCGCAGCCGGATCGAGCGCACCGAACCGCGTCGACGGCCGCCCACAGCGGCCCCGGCGTCGGGCGGGACGGTCGGGGCGCTCACGGCAGCACCGCCAGCGCGTCGGCCACCTCGCTGGGCGTGAGCCACACCGCCGGTGCCAGCACCTTGGCGACCTGGGGCGCGAACGCCGGCGAGCCGACGACGACCTCGTCGGTGGGGCCGTCGGCGACCACCTCGCCGTCGGCGATCACGACGGTGCGGGTCGCGATCTCCGCGGCCAGTTCCACGTCGTGGGTGGCGAGCACGATCGCGGTGCCGTCGGCGGCGAAGTCCTGCAGCAGGCCGGCCAGGCGTTCCTTGGCCCGGTAGTCCAGGCCGCGGGTGGGCTCGTCGAGCAGGAGCAGCGGCGGTTCGCCGACCAGCACCAGGGCGAGCACCAGCCCCAGCCGTTGCCCTTCGGAGAGGTCGCGGGGATGGCGTTCGTCGTCCAGGCCGGGCACGAGGCGCTCCAGCAGGCGCCGGCAGCTGCCGGCGGGGGCACCGGCGTCCCGGTCGGCCTGGCCGCACTCCTGGGCCACCGTGTCCGCGTACAGCAGGTCCGCCGGCTCCTGTGGGACCAGGCCGACGTGACGGACGAGGTCCCGCGGCGCCAGCGTCGCCGGGTCGTCGCCCGCGACGGTCACGGTGCCGGTGAGCGGGCGGTGCAGGCCGACGAAGCTGCGCAGCAGCGTCGACTTGCCGGCGCCGTTGCGCCCCATGACGGCGACCACCTCGCCGGCGGCGACGTCGAGGTCGACGTGCTGCAGGGCGAGCACCGGCCCCAGCCGGACCGACACCCCGCGCGCGGCGGCCACCATCTGCGCGTCGGCGTCGTGGCTCGGGCGACGTCGCCGGTGGGCGGACGCGAGCCGTTCGCGCAGCTCCGGGGCGCGGCGGCGGGCGTCGCGCACCGACAGCGGCAGCGGCTGCCAGCCGGCCAAGCGCCCCAACTCGACCACCGGCGGGGCGACCGGCGTGGAACGCAGTACCTCGGCCGGCTCGCCGACCTGCAGGGCGCGACCGTCACCGGGCACGTGGATCACCCGGTCGGCGTACTGCACGACCCGCTCCAGCCGGTGCTCGGCGAGCAGCACCGTGACGCCCAGGTCGTGGACCAGCCGCTGCAGTGCGGCCAGCACCTCCTCGGCCGCCGGCGGGTCCAGCGCCGAGGTGGGCTCGTCCAGCACCAGCACCCGCGGATGGGCCGTGAGCACCGCACCGATCGCGACCCGCTGCCGCTGGCCGCCCGAGAGCTGCTCCAGGGGTCGGTTTCGCAGGTCGACGAGCCCGAGCAGGTCCAGGGTCTCCTCGACGCGCCGGCGCATCACGTCGCCGGGCAGCCCGAGCGACTCCATCCCGTAGGCCAGTTCCTCCTCGACCGTGTCGGTGACGAAACTGGAGCGGGGGTCCTGCCCCACCACGCCGACCACGTCGGCCAACTCGCGCGGCGGATGCAGGCGCGTGTCGCGGCCGGCGACCGTCACCCGCCCGTGCAGCGTGCCGCCGGTGAAGTGCGGGACCAGGCCGTTCACGGTGCGCAGCAGCGTCGACTTGCCCGAGCCGGTCCGTCCGACGACGAGGCACAGCTCGCCCTCGGGCACCTCGAGGTCGATGTCGTGGAGGGCGGGCCGGTCCGCGCCGTGGTAGGTGACGCCCACCTGCTCGAATCGGATCACGCGTCCACCTCCATGCGGGACGCGTCCGCGGTCGAACCGCGGGGGCGGTCGGCGGGCGGCACGGGGGGTGCTACCGGAGGCGGGGTCAGCCAGGCCGGCAGCAGGGCCACCAGCAGCGCGAGCGTGGGCACCAGCGGCAGGGTCGGCAGGCGCAGTGGCACGAACGTCGGCGCCATCGCGGCCGGGTCGAGCGCCGCGCCCACGAAGGCGCCGGCGGCGGCGACGGCCCCGCAGGCGGCCGTCAACCGCTCTGGCCCGGCCCACGGGTCGGGCCGGTATCGGCTGCGGACGGTGCGGCGGCCGGCCAGGCGCACGCCGAGGGTGGCCGTGACCAGCCCGAAGGCCAGCGCCGGAACCCCCATAAGCACGGGGCTGCCGGCGTCCAACACGCCGTAGACGCCCACGCTGGTGCCGAGCAGGCCCGTGAGCGTCAGCACGCCGGTGAGCCGGCGCACCCGCGCCGGGACGTCGGCGCGGCGTCCGTAGCCGCGGGAGTCCATGGCGGCGGCCAAGGCCAGCGACCGGTCGAGGGCGTCCTCGACGACCGGCAGGGCCACGGACAGGACGCTGCGCAGGCCGTGGTCGGGGCGGCCACGCAGGCGCCGGGCGGCGCGGATCCGCTGCACGCTGGTCACCAGCGAGGGCGCGAACGAGAGCGCCACCACGACCGCGACGCCAACCTCGTACAGCGCGGCCGGCAGCGACGCCAGCAGGCGCTTGGGGTTGGCCAGCGCGTTGGCGGCGCCGACACAGGCCAGGATCGTGGCCAGGCGCAGGCCGTCGGCGAACGCGGTGACGACCGACTCGAGGGTGACGGCGCCGCCGAGCGTGATCCCGGCCGCCCAGTCGGGCAGGTCCGCCTCCGGGAGCGTGAACAGCACCGTGGTGCCCTGCGGGACGCCGAGCAGGACCTGGAACACCAGCCGGATGGTGAGCACGACCAGTCCCAGCTTGAGGAACATCGCGAACGACCGGGCCCACGGGGCGGTGCTGCGCCGGGCCGCCACCACGTAGCCCGCCACCACCAGCACGAGGCCCAGCAGCAGCGGGTTGAACGTCCGCGTCGCGACCGTGGCCAGCCCCAGCGCCCACAGCCACCACGCCCCCGGGTGCAGGGGGCGTGGCAGCCGTGCGGCACGGGCGGACACGGTCAGCCGCCGAAGGTGTCGTCGCGGCGGCGGGCGCGAAGGACGCCGGCCACGGCGAGTCCGGCGACCAGCACCCCACCGGCGATGGCGCCCACCGGGGCACCGCCGCCCCCGCCGGGTACGTCACCGAGGGCGACGACGTCGTCCTCCCCCGAGGGGCGTCGCGCGTCGGCGCCGGTCTCCTCGGACGCGTCCTCGCCGCGGTCGGCCGGGGCGGGTGTCGCGCCCGCCCCGTCGTCGGGGGTCGACGCCTCCTCGGGGGCCGCCGCGTCCGCGGACGGCGACGATTCGGTGGCGGCCGTGTCCGCCTCGGGGTCGCGCGCACCCGCGGCGTCGTCGGTGTCACCGCGCTCGCGGATCCCGTCCGCGTCGGCATCCTCGCCGTTCCCACCCGTGTCACGGTCCCGGGTCGACGAGGTCTCGCCGCCGCCCGGGCCGTTCGACGGCGCCTGGGCGCCTGGGGTGGAGCCGCGCGTGGAGGTGTCGCGCTCGCGTGGGCTCGCCGATGGTGACGGTTGGGCGGTGGCCGACGCCGTGGGCTTCGGGGTGGGCGTGCGGCTGGGCTTCGGCGCGGGCTCCGGCTCGCTGGGC